>JAJRPK010000470.1 GCA_024280785.1 Gammaproteobacteria bacterium | reverse complement strand
GATGTCTATTTTTGTGGTCCCAAGCCTTTTATGACGGCATTAAAGGCTATATTGAATAAGTTAGGTTTTACCGACGAGCAATTGCACCATGAGGTCTTTGGCCCGACCACTCAAATATAGTTTGAACGGTCTGTTTCATGTGGTTTGTTTTTATTAGGAGAAAAACCTAATACTTCGTTAGGAGCGGGAGCTTGGAAAACAGCTCCCGCGCCAGGTAAAGAGAAGTCTAGCGAAGCAGCAGTCTCACCCTTGCTACTTGCCATAGTAGTAAGGGTGAGATTTACATTTACCGTTTTATGGGTATCTTTTTTCAGTTAATCATTTAAGGCATGTGTCGCTATAAGCTGAGAGATTGCGTAGAAGTTTCTGATTAAAGTTGAAAATTTAGCTCAATCGATGTGCCTGCAGGGTCTGTCAAAAACAGTTGCAGCTGATGAAGTTCTTTATTGTCAAGCTGGCTGTAAGGGATGTTATTTTTCTCTAACCTTGCAATTGTCGCCGGTAAATCATGACAGCGTAGAGCAACATGATCAAAGTATCCTGATTTTTCTCCATTGCGGCCGGGGTCTTCCACTAGGTGAAGAATAGGGTGATCTTCAGCGTATAACCAGGCGCCACCAATGCCAAAATCAGGACGAAAGCCCGGTTTTAAGCTTAATACTTGATCGTAGAATGTAATGACATCGCTCAGAACATTGGCTGGAGCTACGATGCTATAGTGATGGATATGGATGCTCTCGTTGCTCATCGTATCGGGCCCACGATCATAACGTTACCCTCTACGGCTTCGATAATGCAAAGAGTGGCGGTGGGAATGTTATCGGTAGCGGAATCCCTTGAAAGTCGTGCATTCCAATCAATTCCCGAATGCCGAATGCTGCCGCCGATGGTCGAAATTTCGCTGCTGGTTAGAACTTGCTGACCAATCATATCGCTGCTGGTGTCGTGGCCGCCGCCAGTATTTTGAAACCTCTTTAGCGGTTGCCATAAGAGTAATGCCGTTATGCCGGTTAATAAACCTACGGTAAAGGATTCCATTTGCCAGCCAGAAATTAATCCAAAGCTAATAAGAACTCCGGTTATAAAACTGGCAATAGCAAAAAATAATAATGGGCCACCTAAACCTATTAGAGTTAACTCAATAAGAAAGCTAACACCGGCAATAACATAAAAAATCTTATCGTGATGGTCTAAAAAATACTGAGCAATGTCCATAAGGTTTAGCCTCGAGACTTATTGTCGGGTAAGTTTAGACTGCTGGAAACCGCAATGGCTTGAGCGACTGTATTGGCGATATTATCGCTGGTCTTACCGTCGGTAAGTACCACCGTGCTATCGTTAGCTATGGCGCGATGAGCCGCTATGGCATCCTGTGCCAAAGTAAGAGTCACCGCTGATCGACCCTCCTCCGTTGCGGCTGCCTTGCCGACGGTAGACAAGGCATTGGCGTCAGCTTCTGCGACCAGCCTTATTGCTTCAGCTTTGCCGGTGGCTACGAGTATCTGCGACTCTCTTAGAGCTTCAGCCGCTAGAACCTTTTCTGCTTTTTCTGCCTCGGCATCTAACACTTTTGCCGCCTTTAATCCTTCGGCCTCTGTTATAGCTGCAGACTTTACGCCTTCTGCGGTAAGGATTACCGACCGTTTCTCCCGTTCTGCGGTCATTTGCTTTTCCATATCTTCGCGAATACTCTGAGGTGGGCTAATATCTTTTATTTCATATCTTGTCACCTGAACGCCCCAGGGTGAAGTTGCTTCGGTCATGGAGGTTAGAATCGACGCATTAATTTTGTCGCGGCTTTGAAAACAGTCGTCGAGCTCCATCGAGCCAATGGCATTACGCATTGTAGTCATGGCCAGTTGAGTGACGGCAAGTTTGTAATCAGAAATATTGTTAGTCGCTGCTCCCGCGTCGGTGACCTTCATAAATAAAATACCGTCAATAGCCAGTGAAATGTTGTCTTTGGTGATGGCAGTTTGTGACGAAATATCTAGTGATTGTTCTTTTAGGTTGCGGTCGGCGACGACGGTTTGGACGAAGGGTACAATGAAATTTAAACCGGCGGATAGGGTTTTATCGTACCTTCCGAAGGTGTAAATAACATAGCCCCGGTTTTGTGGGACAAAATGGATACCCTTTTGCAGGGTATAGAGAATAATAAGGGCAACCCACAATAAAGGGCTAGACAGTAAACTCAGTGCTGGATCCATGATTTATTTTCTCATCATAAGAAGTATTAGTTGTATTAATACTTTTCGGTTATGTAGAGCGCAATTGCGCCTACGCTCTATAGCTTATTGGTATTGAGGGGAGAATAAAAGGCCTTTTATTCAATGCCGACTGAGCTAAAAATGAGTCCTTGCCCACGGTTCCGGTAAACAGGCTTTAGTTGCTAAGTTTAATTGGCTGCTAACAAGCGCTTTAGATCCGCTATGGTTTTGTCTTCATCGGGTGTAACCAACAAACCATCAATACCCATCGATTTGGCTGTATCTAAGTTTCCTTCGAAGTCATCCAAAAATAAAACTTCGGTGGGTTCAACACCGGCAGCATTGAGCGCGATCTTAAAAATTTCTGGTTCGGGCTTACGTACGCCTACTTCACAGGAGTCGACGATATGATCAAATATCTCGGCGGTGGGTACTAAGTTGCGCCAACCTTCGCCAAACTCTTTCACGTTGTTCGTGACGCAAACGGTAATGAAGCCAGCAGGTCGAAGGGTGATGGCGTAATCCGCCAGTTTTTCTTTCACACCACCGGATGGGCCCATGGATGCGAAGACAGAATAAATATCGGCTTCAAAGCCTTTGTTATTCCCCAGATCCATGATTTGAGCTCGCGCATTTTCTAGCGTGATTTCGCCGCGCTCCATTTGGTGCCAGGGGTGATCGCCATCAACGCCGTATTCTCCAAATATTGTCGTCGTAAATATCTCTGGATCTACCTCTAGTGTTTTAGCAACACCTGCTACGGCGTGAAAGGGAGAGGCGGTAAATACACCGCCAAAATCAAAAAAAACGGCTTTATATTTCATAAGTGACGGCGGTTCCTGATGGGCCGATCCCTAAAGGGCAGCCGGTAACGGGGTTTGTCGTTTTATCCTTGTTTAGCGGGCGTATTTCAGCTCGGTAGAGTATCAAGTCAGCGCTGCGGCGCATAGTAATCGCTGCGGCGCATAGTACATGTATTAGTCTCTTTATTAGGGGTTAGGGCAAGTTTTTGTCATTAATATTATTCAATAATGAGTACATTGGAACGCTTCACTGACCTAAGTCTGGTTGCAGCATAGGAGGTTAGTACCGGCGTAAGTACATATTTATTTAATGAGAATGAATTGCATTTACCAAGGTAAAGTGATCCAATATACGCTGATGTGTGTCGATACGACTGCTCGTCTGCAAAGCGAACGTAGTGTAAAGCGAGAAAGCGCAAAGCGACAAAGTGTAAAACGACAACTAGCTGAATTTTAAAACCCATTTTTTTCGGAGCTGTTGATGAAAGTAATACTGTTTAAATCATCATTGTTTAAACGTGTGGTACAAGCCCTGCCACTGGTAGGGGTAATTGTGTTAATGGCCTGCTCAGATGTCGATAAAACTGAGCCCAATGCTGAAGTAAAAGCAAACTCTAATCAGTCGTTAGTGGTTTATTCGTCGAGAAGCGAGCACCTCATTAAGCCGGTTTTCGATTTGTATGCGGAACAAACGGGTGTAAAGATAAAATATGCTACCGATAAAGCAGGAGTACTGATTGAAAGAATTAAGGCGGAGGGTGAACATACTCCAGCGGATGTATTGATTACAGTCGATGCCGGCACTCTTGGTTATGCGGCATCACAAGGTATTTTTCAAGCAGTAGATTCCGACATAATTTTGCGCAACGTTCCTGCACATTTACGCGATGCCAATAATTTATGGATTGGATTGTCGCTGCGGGCTCGTACCATTGTTTACAGTACCGAACGAGTCAATCCCAAACAACTATCTAGTTATAAAGCTTTAGGTGATTCGCGTTGGCATGGAAAATTGTGCCTTCGAACATCAAAGAAAGTGTATAACCAGTCGTTAGTGGCTATGTTAATTTCTGCCTATGGTGAAAACAAGGCGCAAACTATAGTCGAATCATGGGTGGCAAACTTGGCGATAGACCCAACGGTCAACGACACTCAATTAATGGAGGCAATAATTGCTGGTCAATGCGATCTGGGATTGGTTAACAGTTACTATTTTGGTCGCCTGCAAAATAAAGTAGATGACTTGCCTTTGGCGCTATTCTGGCCCAATCAAACCGAGTCAGTAGCGAGTGGTGTTCATATTAACGTTGCGGGTGCCGGGGTTCTCAAGTACAGTAAAAATGTAGATCAAGCGAAAGCGTTTATTGAGTGGCTGGTGTCTGATGATGCCCAGAGTATTTTTGCCGGAGTCAATCAAGAGTATCCGGTCAATCCTGCGATACCGGTCGACCCTCAGGTAGCATCTTGGGGGTCCTTTAATGATAGCAAACTTCCGTTAAGTAATGCTTATAAACTGCAGCCCGCGGCCGTTAAATTAATGGATAGAGCAGGTTATAAGTAAAGGCAGCTGACTAACGAAAGTGATCAGTAACCTCGGTGGATGCATTGCGAACGATATGCCTTTAGCCATAAGTGGGTTCAGCGCGCGTGATGCCTAGTCGCAGTAGCTTGATTTGGTCGGTGTTTCTTGTGGTTATGGCTCTGCCAACGGTATTGGCACTTAGCGGTGTTTTAAGCGCTTGGTTTCAACCCGACTTTAAAACTTTATCCCACCTTTCCAACTACGTGCTCCCGAGCGCCATAAAAAATACCTTGCTGCTAGTGTTGGGTGTTAGTGTAATGACCGCAATAATTGGAGTTAGTCTCGCGTGGTTAACCGCCGTCTGCGACTTTCCGCTGCGACGTTTTTTTGTTTGGGCACTAATTTTACCCATGGCCGTGCCGGGCTACGTGATCGCTTTTGCCTTTGTTGGAATATTTGAATTTACCGGCCCTGTGCAAACTGGTTTACGAGAATTATTTGGAAACTCTAGTTGGTTTCCCAGTATTTACTCTTATGGTGGCGTCGTTATGGCGCTCAGTCTGGTGTTATATCCCTACGTTTATCTGTTGGTACGCAACGCTTTTCAGACTCAGGGTAGACGTAGTTTAGAAGTGGGGCAGTCGTTAGGCTTGTCGGTGCGGGCCAGTTTTTTCCGGGTGTCTTTACCAATGGCAAGGCCGTGGATTGTCGGCGGTTTGCTGCTTGTCATAATGGAGACGTTGGCCGATTTTGGTACGGTGGCAACTTTTAACTACGATACTCTTACGGCGGCAATTTATAAATCCTGGTTTAGTTTGTATTCGGTTTCAGCGGCATTGCAGGTCGCCTCGGTATTATTAATTTTTGTTGTTATCG
Organism: Gammaproteobacteria bacterium; assembly: GCA_024280785.1. GTDB lineage: Bacteria > Pseudomonadota > Gammaproteobacteria > Pseudomonadales > UBA7434 > UBA7434. The sequence continues at coordinate 2,413 of JAJRPK010000470.1, read as the reverse complement.
TGATTGTTATCGAACGGTATAGTCGCCGTGCGCAACAGTATGCACAGCAGCGAAATGCTTCACTTAATACCCAGCGAATCTCACTTATTGGCCACCATCGATGGTTGGCATGCGCGGCTTGTGCAACGGTATTTACAATGGCTTTTTTATTGCCCTGTGCGCAGCTAATATTCTGGGCATGGCCGAATGTAGCGGTGGAATTAAATTCGTCGTTTTGGTCTTATGTATGGGGTTCTGTATCGTTAGCCATTTTGGCTGTGCTGGTTATTGTAGGTTTAGCACTGTTGATGGCTTTCACTGCGCGAACGCAGAATAGTTTATTTACTCGAACAGCGGTTAGGGTGAGTACCTTGGGCTATGCACTACCCGGCACTGTGCTTGCGATAGGCCTCTTTGCACCAATGGCAACGGTTGATGAGGTGTTGTATAACTTAGGTGCTCCGAGTCATGTATTGCAAGGCACTATGTTCGTTATGATATTGGCTTATAGTGTTCGTTTTATGGCGGTAGCCTATGCGCCTTTAGAAAGTAATTTTTTAAGAATAACACCCTCGATTGACGCGGTTGCAAGAAGCTTGGGAGTGTCCGGTATTCGTATGCTGCGATTGGTTCATATGCCCATTATTCGACGTGGTTTGTTGACCGCTATGGTGCTGGTCTGTGTCGACGTAATTAAAGAACTTCCAATTACATTGATGACCAGACCCTTTGGTTTTAACACTTTAGCAGTGCGTGTATTTGAGCTGAGTTCCGAGGGTTTGTGGGAACGAGCCGCTATACCAGCAATAGCTATTGTATTGGTCGGAATAGTTCCTGTGATGATTTTGATAAAAAGGTCAGATAACGATGCCCATTAGTTTGGTGAATCGCCATAACAGTAATATTAGCGATAACAGCAGCAATTACATCAACGCTGAAGATACATTGCAGCAAGCGTTTCTTTCGTTAACTAATGTGTCTATCCGCTTTGGTGGGGTTGATGTATTGTCGTCAGTTAGTTTTGATCTGGCCCGTGGCGATATTGGTTGTTTACTTGGACCTAGCGGTTGTGGAAAAACAACATTACTCAGAGCTATCGCTGGATTTGAATCTGTTTTTTCCGGTTCGATTCGATTAAATGGTAACGTTCTTAGTGATACTAATTCGGTGGTGGCTGCAGAAAAACGCGCTATTGGTATGGTGTTTCAAGATTATGCCTTGTTTCCCCATTTAAGTGTTTTGAAGAATGTATTGTTCGGGCTTCATGGTCTTTCAAAGAATGAGGCAAAAAGTCGAGCATCGCAGCTAATCTCTCAAGTGGGTTTGGTTAATAAAGAGCGGTCCATGCCCCACGAATTATCCGGGGGTGAACAGCAGCGAGTAGCCTTAGCCCGAGCTTTGGCTCCAGCACCCACTTTACTGTTGCTTGACGAACCCTTTTCTAATCTCGATGTAGAGTTGCGAGAAAGCCTGAGTCGAGATGTACGGGAGATTATTAAGCAATCGAACACCACGGCACTGATGGTAACCCACGATCAGCTTGAGGCCTTTGCGATGGCCGATCAATTGGGTGTTCTACATCATCAGCACCTCCAGCAGTGGGCAAGCGCGCTTGATGTTTACCATCAGCCTGGCACTCAGTTTGTGGCGAGTTTTATTGGTCAAGGTACCTTTATAAACGGGGTGATGGAATCTGTAGGTCAGGTAAATACTATGCTGGGGAAGTTTGAGAGAAATTTAAAGGGAGTTTATACAGCAGTCACTTCAGGCGATGTTGTTTCTGTATTATTGCGCCCTGACGATATTATCTGCGATAGTCAAAGTGGCATAGAAGCAGCGGTTAAGTCTAAATATTTTCGTGGCGCAACATTTCTTTACACGCTTGAATTAAGTAATGGTGAGCAATTGTTGGCACTACTACCCAGCCAACATGATTATGCCATCGACGAGAAAATAAAAATTCGTCCAAAAAATAGCAGTGTTGTGGTTTTCAAAAAATAATATATTGTTGAAGCACTGATGGTGGTGACTGTTATTATGAGCCAAAGTACGAGTCAAAGTGCGAGCCAAATACAGTGGCAAACATGTTCTTTTTATTCTTTATCGAAGGATCAGCTTTATCAATTATTGCAGCTGCGACAAGAAATATTTGTAGTTGAACAAAATTGTCCCTATCTTGATGCCGATGGCCGAGATCAGCAAGCGATTCACTTGATAGCCAATCATAACGATATTATTGTAACTGCACTGAGAATAATTCCTTCGAGCCCTTCCGATGGAGGCGTTAATGGAGAGTTAATCGTAGGCGAGTCTCAGAGTGTTATGCCTTCGATAAATATTGGTCGTCTAGTGACTCGTAAAAAATATCGAGGACAGGGCTTTGCTCGCATCGCGATGGAAAAAGCGCTTAGTTACATCAAAGCCACTTATCCGT
>JAJRPK010000469.1 GCA_024280785.1 Gammaproteobacteria bacterium | reverse complement strand
TGGATGGGGCTAAAGATTTTATTGATTGGCTCCGCGAGCGGTTTCAAGTGGTTATTTTGTCCGATACTTTTTATGAGTTTTCATCGCCGTTGATGGCCCAGCTGGGTAGACCGACCTTGCTATGCCACCGGCTTGAGGTAGATGCTAGTGGGGAAGTTATAGATTACTGCATTCGTCAAAAGAACCCAAAGGGTGAATCGGTTAAGGCCTTTCACGGTCTTAAGTACCGAGTCATAGCGGCGGGGGACTCATACAATGATATTTCCATGTTGAAAGAGGCAGATGTAGGGATTTTGTTTCACGCACCTCAAAATGTTAAAAATGAGTATTCTGAATTTAAAGCCGTTGATACCTTTTCTGATTTGAAGCGGGCATTTATTGATGCGAGTGAGCGGTCTTTATCTTTGTAAAGCTTATTATTTTATCCATTTCTGTTAGTATTTTTTTTGATTAATTGCGTTTGTAAACAATTCCTATTTGTAATTGCAGCCATTACTGTAGTCGTTGCTGCTATAGTTATTGTTGCAGTGTATGCAGATTAAGAATTTGAATTAAAAGTTGTTATTACAGTAGTAGGGTCTTTGGGTGTCGTAGTTTTTAAAGTAGCTGTTTTTTTTAGTGAGGAGCCGATGATAAAAGTGAAAAAGTTATTTTTTGTGTGTGTGTTAGCGAGTGTACTTTTCTCCTGTGGGTTAACCGAGCCAAAAACTCCCGAAGAAGCCTATGACGCGTTCCAGCTAGATTTAAACAATGGCGATTGGCAGGCCGCGTACCAGCACTTGGGGTCGAAAACGCAGGAACAACTTAAGCTGGCAATGACTTTAATGCTGGAGCGTAAACAACTTGATATCGGCGAGTTGGATTTGTCTGCGGCTTCGATAGAATCAGATCCAGCGAAGGCCCTTGCCGCTATAGCGTTGGTGGATGATAAAATCAATCAGATTTTTTTAACGCCTGGTTATAGTTTTAAAGACTCTGAAGAGCATTACGAGTTTGTCAGTTTGACCTATCTCTATGATGCTAATGGAGAGCGACAGCAGCGTAAGGTAAAGGTGTTGAAGGTTGGAAAAAACTGGAGGATACACGTCGATGTTTTGATGGCGTTGGCCCCTGGCCCCGAGCAAGCCTATGAACAGTTTCAGGCCGATTTTCTTGGAGCTGGTTGGAGGGCCGCCTACAACCGACTAGCAACCAAGGCTAGAAACCAGTTGATTTCAGGGGTCGTTATTATGCTAAAGCATGAATTGGTCAAAGTAGGGAGCGAATTTCCTGATGAGGGTGTCGCAAAATTTGTGGCTCAAAACCCTGAAAAGTCTTTAGATATTATATCTTCGTATTCGGACTCAATTGATAGATTATTTATTTCTCCTAATTATGAGTTAATAGGGCAAAAAGAGCACGGCGATTTGGTTGTGTTAATTTACCAAATAGACAGTGGTCCAAATAGTGATATGAGAAAGCAGCGCGTTGTGAGAATGCTGAGATTGGATCAGGGCTGGGCTGTCGACGTTGACATGACGGCACCCAACGGCTGAGCGGTAAACAACGAAGAGGTTTCTTAGTGGCTACCGTACGACGGTTTCTATTTGATATCTTGATTCACTACATTTTCTCTAGCGTACTAAGAATGTTGCGTATTTTGTGTAGGCTTTCTTCGTATTCGAGCTCAAGCTCCGAGTCGGAGACGATGCCACCTCCGCCCCAGCAGTAAACCGATCCGGTATGATTATTCTTGTCGTCGTACACTTTAGAGGTGTTTGCTGCGTTCTCTGTAGAGAGCTGATTTTCAAACAGCAGACTTCGAATGAGTATATTCGAGTCCATGTTTCCGCCGCCGTCTATGTAGACAATCGAACCGCAGTATATTGATCGATTATTTGGTTCAAGCTCGTTAATAATTTCCATTGCCCTTTTTTTCGGGGCGCCGGTAACGGATCCGCCGGGTAGGCAATGCTTAAGTAAATTGAGTGATGCCGAAGCGCCGGTCGATGTCAATTTTGCTGTGATGGTGCTTACCATATGATGAACGTTAGGGTGAGTTTCGATTTGAAATAAAGAGGGGACGGCGATGCTGCCTAGCTGAGCGTATTTACCCAAATCGTTTCTTAATAAGTCTACGATCATCAGGTTTTCTGCCCGATCCTTAGTAGAACCACTTAACTCAGCCATTAGCTTGGCGTCCTCTAATGTCGTGGCACCTCTCGGTCGAGTGCCTTTAATTGGCTGAGTGACGACAGCATTTTTTTGTACGGATATAAAACGTTCTGGTGAGAAGCTAGCGATACTGCCCTCTGGGCGCTCAATATAGGCGGCAAAAGGAGTTGCGGCATTCTTTCTTAAGTTTTTATAAGCTTGCCAGGGGTCGCCGTGAAAATTGGCTTCAAAGCGTTGTGATAAGTTAATTTGATAGCAATCTCCGGCGCGAATGTACTCCATCGCTCGAACAAAAAGAGAGCTATATTCGGCCTTGTTTTGGTTTGCTATCCACTCAGATAACAAGGTGAATTTATTGGGGCTCGCTGTTGCTTTGGTTGGAGTTATGAGCTGTTTTTTTGTCCCGGCGATGTGGGTGTTTAGATTGGATATTGCCGATGGCTTCTTAAGCAAAGATATAATGTGTTGCCACTGATCTTGATGAAGCTTTGGGTCGGCGACTAGCCAGCTTTGCTGCCTTTGATGATCCTGAATAATCGCCCACTGATAAATACCAAAATGAACCTCGGGCCAGCACTCGGCCGATTGATAATCAACCCCCACCAGGCCCATGCCGAAATTGTAACTAAATACGCCGATGGCTCCCGCTATAAAAGGTATTTCGTCATCAGTTTTGATGCGACTAGTATATTTAGCTAGGGCGTCCTCTATGTTCTCAAACACGGAGACATCAGCTGTTTGCAGTCGAACCCGTTCAATCTCAGCTAGCCGTAGATATGCCGGTTGCCGGTCAGCAGTTATGATTTGATGGGAGTGCTCAAGCGTATGTTTGCCGGTTTTCTTGTTAGTGTTTAAAGCCGTATCAATGAGTGCTGCAGGCGCAGCTGTCACGATGTCGAATCGACCGCCTGTCAATGGTGCATTACTATCCAGAAGCAACGGATAAGCCATGTGGCGAACTTGTTCGAAATACCCGCAACTATCTGCGTAATAAGGGATTTCTTCAGTTTGAGCGGCAGGTGCGTTTGGCATTGTTAAGTCTTTTAAGTTATCTTAAATAGCTGTCACTAAAGGTGCGTTTTAGTTTATCTGTAACCCTGTCAAAGGGGTCAATGTTGGCTCGCTCTAGCGAATGAGAATTGTTTGGTCAATTGACATAAGTTGTTAATTCCTATACAGTTCTGCCGTTTTTTTAGAGTGAAAATTCGGTCACGAGAGCTAGTAGTCGGCTAGCTGATTTTACTGTTTAACGGTGATAGCAGCTCGATCCTTAGAGGGCACAATTTGCGGTTAAAATATTGAACAAACACTTGCGCATTCACCACCCGATTTAATTATGTGTAGTTTTTCAAGCGCATTCGTTGAATCGCAAACAGAGAAGCGCGAATACAATGTATCGGGTAGTCGATGCGCTGTTTGCAGATACGATGTTAACAGATGATAGATGTTAACCATTGTAATAAATTGGGCAACGAGCCATTCAGTTGCCCAGGATTATTTTTTGGATTGTTGATTTTTGAATTAGAGGCTGGGTAACGCTTCTAATTATTTGAGTTTAGAAAGTTTAACGTTAGTGTCTTGATCGATTCGTTCGCTGTGGCAGTTGAATGTATAGAGCGGGCCATGTTTAATCATTTTAGTTCGAAGTACGAGAGAAACCATTATGAGCGCTGATGCTAAAACGCCCACATTAAATAACCCGTTTGGTTCATCGGCGGAAATCAAGTTTACCGTTCCCGGGCAGGCCTCCTACGAGCCTGGCTTATACGAGGAGAAGTTAAGAGAAGGCTTTGAACTGATGCAAAGGCCATTTGCGACGGCCGGCGAAGTAAATACACAAAAGCAGCATCTAAAAAATCGAATGACCATTTGGGAACGAATCGGTGTTTTGAGTTCATCGCCGCCGACCATTTTGTTTCAAAATTGGGGTGAAAATCTTGACGGTGCCTCTCTGGTTACCGCGATAGTTAACATCGACGGTCGTGATGTCGCGCTTTACGGTCACGATTTTACAGTTCGTGCAGGTTCAATGGACGCTACTAACGGTAAGAAACTGGCTCGGTTGTTCGAACTGGCGGGTAAACGGAAAATACCATTAGTTGGCCTAAATGATAGTGCGGGGGCTTTCGTACCAGCAGGTGTTGGCGGTTTAGACGGCTATGCAGAGGCATTTACAGCTTTAAGAAAAATCAATGGAGTTGTTCCTAGCATTATGTGCATGTTTGGATTCAATGCGGGTGGGGGGTCGTATTTACCAAGGCAGGGTACATTTATGATCCAACCTAAAAATACTTTTTTCGGTTTAACGGGGCCAGGTGTTGTTAAGTCCGTGTTGGGCGAAGACGTCACGCCGGACGAACTTGGTGGCCCCGGTGTTCATAGTCAATCAGGTGTGATTGACTTCGTAGTCGATGATGAAGTATCGGCATTATTGAAAGTGCGCGAGCTATTAAAATACATCCCCGACAATAATAGCGAGCTGTCTTCGTTCCAGCCGACTTCAGATCCAATTACCCGTAAAACGTGGGATATTGATATTTTATTAAAGAAAGCGTTTAACTCACCGACGGGGATGAATACACCATTCGATATTAGCATTGTATTGCAGCAAATTTGTGACCATGGCGACTATTTTGAAATCCAGGAGCAACGTGCCAGAAACACTATTACAGCGTTAGGTCGCCTGGGAGGGAACGTTGTAGGTTTTGTTGCCAATAATAGTGCTGTAGCTTCAGGGCAAATTGATATAGCGGCTGCGTATAAAAATGCGCGATTTATCCGTTTTTGTAATCTCTACAATATCCCTATTATATTTATGGAAGATACTACAGGGTTTTTACCGGGCAAAGATCAGGAAGCAGCGGGGATTGTTCAGGCTGGGCGCGCCATGCTCGATGCAATAATTGACTTACGCACTCCTCGATTTTTATTGATAATTCGCAACGCGTTTGGCGGTGCCTATGCTTCATTTAACAATTATCCTACCGGGGCTGATTTTGTCATTGCACTGCCAACGACTCGAGTTGCGGTAATGG
>JAJRPK010000019.1 GCA_024280785.1 Gammaproteobacteria bacterium | reverse complement strand
GTTTCACGTGATTTGCCCGAGCCTGCCAGGATACGCATTTTCTGGCAAGCCTGCGGAGACTGGTTGGGACGTAGAAAAAATAGGCTGTGCCTGGGGCGAGCTCATGCGCAGGCTAGGCTACGAGCGCTGGGTCGCACAAGGTGGTGACTGGGGTTCGCTGGTCACCCACAGCCTTGGCCTGACCGAATCCGATCACTGCGCGGCCATTCATGTGAACATGCTGCTGGTTGCACCCGACCCCGGCACTATGGAAAAGCTGACAGAGCTGGAACAGTCGGCACTGGCCGGCATGGCCGATTATTTCGCCAACGGCTCAGGCTACTCCAAGCAACAAAGCACCCGCCCGCAAACCGTCGGCTATGGCCTGGCCGATTCACCCACCGGGCAGGCAGCGTGGATACTGGAAAAATTCCACGCCTGGACTGACTGCGGTGAAGGCGACAAAGCTCACCCTGAAAATGTATTGAACAAGAACGAGTTGCTGGATAACGTCATGCTGTATTGGCTAAACGACGCAGCGGCTTCTTCAGCACGTTTGTACTGGGAAAGTTATACCGATAACCCCAATATGGATCCCATCAACATACCGGTAGGGTGCAGCCTTTTCCCCAAGGAAATCATGCGCGCCTCGCGCCGCTGGGCCGAAAAGCGCTACACCAACCTGATTCACTGGAACGAGCTGGACAAGGGCGGACATTTTGCGGCGTTTGAACAGCCGGAATTGTTTGTCGAAGAGGTGAGGAACTGTTTCAGGCAGATACGCTGACCCGCTTTTAAATTGAAATTTTCTAGCCCACATAAAAAAACCGCCACCAAAAAAGGTAGCGGTTTTTTAATTAATAAACTAAAACCATAGTTTAATCGTTAGACAAACACATCGGCGTTATCCACACCCAATTGCGTCGCACCCAGATTACGGGCAAAGCTGGTTGGATTATTGGCCACGTGAGCCCTGGCAGTGTGCATATCCAAAAACTTCTGTTGAATAGCACTACCAAGAAACACCGAGCCACCACCTGCCACACTATATAAACTATCAACGACCGCCATACTTTTCTCAATAATCAACGACGACTGATAGCGATAAAGGATACGGTCATCCATGGGGATCTCTTCGCCAGCATTCGTATAAGCCATCATTTGGTCAAAGTTGCGCATTAGTATGCATTCCATTTCATCGATACTATTGGCCGCAACAGCAATGCGCTCGTTAGTGCCAACATCGCCTGCCAATTTAGTGGGGTCAGCACTCGCTTTATTCATCACTAATTCTTTATATAAGCGAAGCGTTTCTTTACAGGCACCAATGGCCGGAGTACAAACGGTGCGGGCAAATATTTGCCCCCATGGCACACGATATAAAGGCGCTTTATTGACTTCATATCCCGGGTTAGTCATCAAAAAACCATCCATCTGCTTATGAGTGCGATGATCCGGTACAAAAACTTCTTTAACAACAATATCGTTGCTTCCCGTTCCTTCTAAGCCCATAACTTTCCAGGTTTCAATAATCTCGTAGTCAGACTTGGGAATCAAAAAGGTACGATAACCTTCGCCGGGGATAATTCCACCTAACAAAACCCAACTACAATGACCCGATCCACTAGACCAACCCCAGCGACCACTGAATTTAAAACCGCCTTCGACCGCTTCGGCCTTGCCCATAGGTGCGTACGAAGAACTCACTCGTGTATTGATATCCTCGCCCCAAACGTCTTTTTGCGCTTTATCGTCCATTAACGCAATTTGAAACGCATGTACGGCAATGATGCCAGCAATCCAGGATGTTGACATACACCCTTCTGCAAGAGCGATACCGATAGAGAAAAAATGTTGAGGATCTAGCTCTAAACCACCGTAACGTTTAGGGTGCAAGGTTAAGAAAACACCGATGTCCTGTAACTCTTGAACAATCTCATCGGACACTTGACCATTTTTCTTTGTCTCGGCAGCTTGTTCGCGCAACTTAGGCTGCAAGGCTATAACGGCCTCTAGCATTTTTTTTGCGATAGCATCTTTTTCACTTTGATCTGCAGGTACACTCATTCAACTCACCTTACTGGTAGGGTAATTTTAATACGGACGGTAAAAAATACTAATGGCTTAACTCTTTTATTCCGCTATTTATTAGTTCATTCCAATGCCGTAGCTAACTTAAAGACAACTTAAAGACAATTTGAAGCCAACTTGAAGCTAGCGCATAGCTGAAACAATATGTGCCCACCATTTTATATCTAGCCCAGCCATTTAAACAATACTAGAAAACACTATTTTATGCTCATAGAAAGCAAATATTAGCCTTCTATCTAGTAGGTGTAGGCTAGAAAGCATCGGGCATTGTCAGCGGAGGCTCGCATAAAATAGACAACTGCTCTTTTAACTCCAATATATGCTCTGACCAATATCGCGGTGTGTTAAACCACGGAAAACTGGCCGGAAAAGCCGGGTCATCCCAGCGCTTTGCCAGCCATGCACTGTAATTGAGGATACGCAGTGCCCTCAACGGCTCGATAAGCCTTAGCTCACGAAGGTTAAATTCATGAAACGCTTCGTAGCCTTCAATAATTTCTGATAACTGACGCTGCTTATTGACCGTATCACCCGATAGCAACATCCACAAATCCTGCATCGCCGGTCCCGTCATTGCATCGTCAAAATCGACAAAGTGCGGTCTGTCATCTCGCCACAGAACATTCCCGGGGTGGCAGTCCCCGTGCAAACTGATTTGCTGATACTCATCTGCCTCGGGACTATTTTTTTCAATCGCGGCCAAGACCTCGTGAACAATTGAATCGTAGGCATCGCGCAATTCGTCAGGAATAAAATCATTGTTTTGTAGATAAGCCACGCTGTCATGACCAAAGGCTTGTACCCGCAATGGGATACGATATTTAAACGGGTAGCTAGCCCCTACGGCATGAATGCGACCAATAAACTGTCCTAGCTGATAAAGATGATCAAGATTATCTAACTCCGGAGCCCTTCCACCTTGCCGCGCGTAAACTGAAAAATGAAAATTATTAAATTTGGCCAATGTCGGCGTATCTGATTCTTCGGCAATCACTAACGGTGGAACTACGGGGATGTCCAGCTCGTAAAGGCGCAAGGTGAAATTGTGCTCTTCAATAATTTGGTCAACGCTCCAACGGTTAGGCCGATAGAATTTAGCGATGACGGGGTCACCTTCGTCTAACCCCACTTGATACACTCTATTTTCGTAACTGTTAAGCGCCAATATTCTAGCATCAGAGAAACGACCGGTAGACTCAACGGCATCTATCACCACATCGGGTGTTAATAACTGATAGGGATGATCACTAAGGCTGGGCATTGCCAACTCGACATCATTCGTCTCGTCGTTTAGCTCTAATCGATTTCCTCGATTATCGTCAACAGCATCTTCGCTATCACCATCGGCGAAAAGTTTATCAGCTGGACGATCGTCACTACTGTTTGTCACTTATAAACCCTCAATTCCTTTTTTTTCATCATCGCACAATATCAAACACCATCGAACAACACTTTTCACTTCAAATCACCTTAGAAAATTTCTTCAATTAACGAGCGCCAGAACTACCATCAGAACTACCATCAGAACTACCATCAGAACTATCACCAGCACTGCGAGCCTGCTGCAAAAAATGACACACCTCGTTAGCCCCTTGCAAAATTCTTGGTGCGTGCCGGACCAACACATCGGGACGAACAAAATATAATTGCTTGTTCTTGACGGCATCTATCATGGGCCAAGACTCCCAGTTATCTAGCCAGCCAGGTCTCTTTCCCTTGGCGCCACTAGCGATGATCACTGCCGGATTAGCGGCAATCACCGACTCCACGCTTACTTTCGGTGCAATCTCAGGCAAGTTGGCAAAGACATTAACACCGCCACACAGTGTAATCACTGAGCTGACAACATGCGAGTCGTTTAGCGTTTGCATCGGCTCATCCCATACTTGATAAAATACTGATACAGGGTCTTGTGTGCTATAACGCGCAATCAAATGGTCTAACTGCCGGCGAAAGTCTGCCGCTGCAATTTCTGCGGACACATTAGCATTGGTCAACTGCCCCAAACGAATCAGTAATTGCTCGATGTCCAACAAGGTTTTAGGTTCGGACACAAACACTGTTAAACCTAGCTCATGTAACTTATCCACCACATCTTGCCCAACACCCGAATGCCAAAGCAAAATAAGGTCGGGCGACAAACTCACAATTAATTCATAATTAATTGTATTGTGCGAACCTACCCGCTTTATTCGTTTCGCTTGCTCTGGATAGTCAGAGTATTCCAATACGCCGACGATGCTCTCACCCTTGCCGATAGCGTACAAGCTTTCAACTAAATTAGGGCCTAGAACAACTAAACGCTTGGCAGGTTGATCCAATACAATTTTCTGGCCCGCGTCATCAATCATTTTTATTGCCAAAGAGGTCAACAATTTTTCTGCGACTTGCCCATGTAGCTTTGCACCTTGAGCCCAACCGCTGAAGCACAGCGCAATGACGGTAACTTTAATCACAGACTTGAGAAATATTTTTAGCATTATAAACATGATCCGGCCTAACGAATGACCAATGGTTTCCCTGTCAAAGGGTGATCGATAACACTCACCTCAATACCATATACCTGCTTAATCAACAGCTCGTTGATAACTTCTGATACTTCACCAACGCTTTGCAAAACCCCGTTATTTAGTAACGCCACATTATCGGCGTAAGCCGCGGCCAAATTAATATCGTGCAATACTACTAACACGGTTAAACCTTGCCGACAAAGCTTTGTTAACAAATCCATCAATATAGCTTGATGCGGCATATCTAACGCGGCGACGGGTTCGTCAAGTAACAGCACAGCATCTTGGCTAACCGCCAGCTCACTAGACACGAGTAGCTGGCTAATAGTTCTGGCCAACTGCACCCGCTGTTTTTCTCCGCCCGATAAAGTCGTATATGTGCGCTGAGCAAAAGAATCGACCTGCAAGACCTTCATAACAGCCGTCACAATACCTTTATCTAATTCGTGGCCGCTAGCGTGAGGATAACGACCCAAGGTCACTACCTCCTCTACACTAAAGGGAAAGTTTAACGATAATTGCTGCGGCAAAACCGCCATCTGTCGAGCCCGTTCTAGCGGCCTAAGGCGATGAATAGCCTGTCGGTTTAGAGTCACAGAACCGGACGACAAGATATTTTTACCCGCGGCACAATTTAATAAGGTGGTTTTTCCCGCGCCATTGGGGCCCAGCAACGCTGTCATCTGGCCCCTCGCTAAATCCAAATTAATGTCGGTCAGCAGATTTGTACGGCCTCGAGTAACGGCAACATCCGTTAAGGATAATGCAACCTCGCCATTGAGTTCACCCGGCCGAGCAACACCGCGCTCAGCTGGCATCTTATCGAGAGTTGATTTTTGATCGAAAGCTATCACCTTAGAGCATTCCGTATTCACGCCGATGGCGTAGCAGTGAAATAAACAATGGCGCACCCAATAACGCGGTTATAACACCAACCGGCATTTCCGCAGGTGATACAACCACCCGGGCCAAACTATCGGCCAACACCAATAACAAACCTCCCCCCATCGCCGCACAAGGCAATAGGTAGTTATGTGACGGCCCCATCAATAGCCTTAATATATGTGGGACCACTAAACCAACAAAACCAATCACCCCTGCCAAGGCTACCGAGGCGGCAACGCCAATCGACACTAGCAACACTAAGTACACTTTAACTCGTTGAACATCGACCCCCAAATATCTGGCCTCTGGCTCACCTAATAACGGCGCATCCAGCGACCGCCTAAAATACATTAGCGCCAACAGAGTGGGTGCAATAATGAGCACAGCCACTTTAACTCGCAAACCATTGGCAACATCCAATCCACCCATATTCCATAAACTAATACGCCGCAACATATCATTGTCAGAAAAATAAGCCAGCAAGCTATTTCCCGCCCCAGCCAATGCCGTTATAGCGATGCCAACTAACAACATCGTCGCAACGGATGTGCCATTTGTAGAAGTCTCTGCAGATCCTGTGGCTAGACGGTAAACCAGAAAAGCCGCCAATATGCCGCCAATAAATGCACCTATCACTAAAGTTGATAACCCCGCCAGCGGCAATAGAGAATCTCCGACTAACACTATCGCTATACTTGCACCAAGGGACGCCCCACTAGTCACGCCAATAATAGAGGGGTCGGCTAAAGGGTTTCTGAATAAACCCTGCATTGCAGCTCCCGACATCGCTAGACTGGCCCCGACTAACCAAGCCATCGCCGTTCTCGGCAAACGAATATCAGTGACAATAGAATAAATACCCGCCATAGAGATATCGTCAGGCGGACTAAACTGCGCGACATGAGGTATGACCGAAAGAAATTGCGCAAAACTTATCGCTACGGGTCCGACACACACACTTATTAATAGCCCGACCGGGGTAAAGGCTATTAATAGCAAGTAAATAGTTTTAGCTTGAAAGCGACTCAACATAAGCAGGACAGCAACCGCTGTTAAAAATCCACACCCTTGCGTGCTTTGATACCGCTAGTAAACCCGTGCTTGATATCCTTGACTTCGGCAACAGTGTCCATAATATCCTGTAGCCGTGTACCTCCTCCTCTGCCCGTCACCACTACACTTTGATTTTCTGGTCTATTCGATAGTGCGTTCAACACTTCGTCTTCATCAAGGTATTTAAAAGCCAACATGTAAGTAAGCTCATCGAGAACAACCAAATGAAAATTGGCGTCTTCTAGCATGGGCTTAGCCACCGCCCATGTTTTTATCGCTGCTTCAATATCTGCCGAGCGGTCTTGCGTATCCCATGTGAACCCTGTACCCATTTGATAAAACTCAACTTCCGGGCACTTCTCTTTTAAATACAACTCCTCTCCCGATAGCTGCTCGCCTTTAATAAATTGAACCACACCAACTTTATAACCGTACCCCAGTGCGCGCATCACCATACCAAAAGCCGAGCTTGATTTACCCTTGCCATCGCCTGTCAGTAATATCGCCACACCCCGTTCGATAGATGCTGCTTCTATACTGGCATCGACACCCGCTTTTTGCTTTTTCATCGCCTTATTATGCTTGACATCCTTTTTAGTGGCTGCCGCATCTTTATTGGTATTGTCAGCCGCATCGGACTTTGAACTATTCATTTTAGAATATTCCTTTTAAGCGTATATCTATAGATATAGAAGACAACTCTATCCCTAGTATTTTAACCAACAGCTTCTGCATCAGTAATGGCTAGCGCGAGCAGATAGAGTTTCAAAGTTATAGGATAAATATCAGCAGTCATAAATTACCCGCAGCATATCACAATGAACATGGCCTCATCTAAACGGCTGTTAAAACGAACATTAAATGATGAGCGAAACCAACTTAGAATGAGAAAAATATCTGCAAATACTAATAAGGAGTTTGAAAAGAGTCCTCTTTCTTTCAAGACCGTTGCTGGCAGGTATGCCAGCGTCGAACTATAGGGATATATTTATGTGTGTCTTGAAATAAAGGGGATTCTTTTCAACTGCCTCGGTAGTAACTAGCAAAAGTTCTACTGGGGTAATCGCGCTTACTGGCCTATGATAAGCATTCTCTCCCAAATTCGGCCAGCGATCAAAGTCGCTTCTTAACAAACTTTGTTTAATCCCCCCCATGAATCCATCAGCACATCGGTCAAAAAGTCCTCTGCAACTACAAATTATCGACACTCTTATTTCTCCCAAAGAAGGCTCCAGCCAACTCTCCTCCCATTGCGAAATTACCATAGCGAAGTGGGAAATTATCGCTAACCAACATTGGGCTCTTATTGGTGGTAGCGAACAGCAACGGTCTGCCATACTTTATTACATCAGCACTCACAACGAAAATTTTCGCGTCGCCGAAGTCTCTGAAAAAGCCCAAGCTGAGCTCATCGACAAAGAACAGTTAAAGCAACAAGTTGGTCTCGCCGACGAAATTATTGAGGGAACCTGTGCCAATGAAATTCTTTGCGAACTCGCGTCGCCAGAAACCAATCACTCAGAAAGTCCTACGTTAAAGCAAAAAATAATTCGAGGTCTCGGACTTGATAAGGTATTGAACAAAGCCTTCAGAAAATTATCCTCAGGTGAAACACACCGCTTGCTGTTGGGCCGAGGGTTACTAGCGCAAGTTGATCTATTAATACTAAACAATCCTCTAGAAGGAATCGACAATGCCGCACGACCGCTGATTGAGAAAATGCTTACTGAACTGTTTCGCTCTGATCTATGCGAGGCAAAAAACTTTACTCCTTGTTTGGCAACTAGCTCTATATATGCCAGCAGTAGACCCAGTGAACTCCCCGAATATATTACTCACATTGCTTATCTTCACCAAAATCGACTGTTTGCCCGCGAATTAATCGACTTATCGATATTGGAATCTATTATCGAAACGTTAAACTCATCGGCCCGTTTTATTATCCCTGAACTCCCTACAGACCATCCTTTTCATTACGAAAAATCGTTAGATCCATCGGCCCCCCTCGTTCGCCTGCAAGAAGTCTGCGTCCGCTACTCCGATGACCCCGAAGCAATATTTGATCATTTAAACTTAGAGATACTGCCTTTTCAGCATTGGCAAATAAAAGGAAATAACGGCTCGGGAAAAACCACATTGCTTAAACTAATTACCGGCGATCACCCTCAATGCTATACCAACAATATCGAGGTTTTCGGCTATCGGCGTGGCAACGGTGAAAGTATCTGGGATATAAAGCGCCACATCGGTTATATGAATCCGGAAATGCTGTGGGACTACCGCACATCGGGAAAACTTTCCGGAACCGTTCTTAGTGTGGTTATTTCAGGCTTGTACGATAGCATTGGATTATATTCTCAAGCCAATCAAGCCGACATTCATACGGCTTCGGCTTGGCTAAAGCTGTTTGATCTGGGCCATAAAAAACAACAATCTTTTCAAACGCTAAGCCCTAGCGATCAACGATTGGCACTCATTGCCCGAGCAATGATTAAACGCCCTGCACTGCTAATTCTCGATGAGCCCTGCCAAAATTTAGACGCTAACGACCGACAACAGGTACTGGCCATCATTGATAAACTCGTCGAGACCAATGCTACGACCTTACTGTATGTCACCCATCACGATGACGAAAGTATTGCCGGTATAGATAACATTCTAGATCTCTAGAAGGCCTATTGGTGTAGGTTTACTACCGAGGAATTTGCAAAGAATACCCTGTATTTCAAGACACACATAAATATGTCCCTATAGTTCGACGCTGGCATCCCTGCCAGCAACGGTCTTGAAATACAGGGTATTCTTTGCAAATGCCTTATTAGTGTGTGACACAAACCAGGTTCCTAGCCCGGTAATTCCCTTTTCTATCTGGATAAAAATTTGTCAAATAACAATCAACATGGTAACGTGCGTGCCGCTGAGGAGCGGAAAACCGCCCCTCAGTAACCGATAGTAAATAATTCAGTTAAGTTGATAGGTGCTAATAGGTTGTATTGTATTGTTTTATACAATCATTAGCTTAATCGGGAAGTTCGGTAAGTTTAGCCGCTAGTTCAATTAGACCGCTACACTATTCCGACGCTGCCCCCGCAACGGTAAATGAAGACAAATTTGGCAAGGCTTGAGATTTCGATCTTATACTCACCTTCCAAAGATCTTCACTAGCCCGGAACCGACCTAACAACTGCCAGCAAGCATCGCGGAGGGCGATATGGAATTGCACATTAGGCGTTTGTTAGTCAGGCGCCGTGCCTCAGTATTATCATGTACTAATCTTACCGCCTTTAGGCTAGGTCAAAACGCTTTGCGCGTTTTGTAATCTTATGCCTACAAGGTTTTTCTAATGGCCGCATGGCGTTCCTACGCACTGCTGTACTGCCTGCTCTGCACGGCAGCGTTCTTTTGCGCGCCTGTCTTATCCAAACAGAACTTGTCCGAAAAATATTTTTCCGCAAAGCGCGGAGATAGTATTTTTGCTTCCCGCGAAATGGAAGAAATTATTGTCACCGGTACTAATCCTCTACCCATCATCAGCATGCCTAGAAGCGTTAGTGTTATTACCGCTGAGGATATTGAGCGATCTGCCGCCCGCAGCTTACCCGATTTATTGGCGAGCGAAGCCAATATTACGTTAAGGTCTTTTAGTGGCAATGAAAAATTTAGCTCCATTGATATTCGCGGCTCGGGGGCAACCAGCGTTAGTAATGTTTTAGTATTAATCGATGGCGTTAAAATCAACGCCCCCGACCTGTCTGGCCCCGACTTTTCAATTATTGCTCTCAGCCAAATCGAACGAATTGAAATTATTCGCGGGGGTAATAGTGTCCGTTACGGTAGCGGTGCATCGCACGGGGTGATCAACATTTTCACCCGAAAAACATTGCCAGGATTAACTGGACGCCTCCGTACCGAAACCGGACAGTTTGGCACTCAAGCAAGCAATGCCGTTATTTCGGTCGCCAGTAAATCTCATAGTTTGGCGCTCAATTCGGCCTACAAGAAAAATGAAGGCTATCGAGAACACAACCAACTCACAACGAAAGATTTTATGCTGGCTTACAAAGGCATTTTTAATCCCGTATTCTCCGTGCAACTAAAAAGTAACTTTCACCGAGACCAATACGAATTGCCCGGCCCGATAGCTCGTGCAAGTGTCGATAGCGGTATGGTAGACCGCCGATTTGGAAGTGTAGAAGCCGGCGCCGAAGGGGAGACCTCTGACTCTCGTCAACTTCTACAGTTCACCATCACACCTAGTGAAACCCTTAATATTCAAGCCAATTTTCAATTTCGTGAACGAGAAAACGAATTCATATTTGGCCAACAGTTTTCACAGATCAGCAAGCCCGCCAGAGACCTGATCGATCAGCGAACACTCTACGGTGAGTTAATTACCCACTGGTCGCCCATCGGTGAAAAGCTAAAAATTACGACCGGCCTGGAACAGCAGACGACTCGCTACCTGCGGACTGAAGACATATTAAGGCATGCCGGTGATCTAGACACTCAGGCTTATTTTATCCATACAAGTTTTAAGCCTGTACGCTCTCTCACGCTAAGTGTGGGCTATCGAAGAGACAAAACCAATAACGATAGCAGAGAAGGCAGGCTAACCGACAATGAATCATCACCGGATTGCGACGTGACAATCCTCCCAGACATTCCAGACATCCCAGGATTCGACCCTGTTTTTACTAACTGCCCATCAGTGGAAGTCTTTGATCCTACTATAAAAAACCCTTGGGACAACGAGGCCTATGAAGCCAATATCGTCTACGCTATTGATCCATCCCTCTATCTTTACAGTAGCTTTTCTAAAACATTTCGAAATCCCAACGTTGACGAACTGTTGTTATCACCGGCCCAAATTCCCAATCTAAAAAATATTCCAGAGCTCGGACCCCAAACAGCCAAACGGTATGAACTGGGAATCAAGTACGACGGAGATTATGCGGGAATAAATCTAGGTTATTTTTATTTTGACGCCGACGATGAGATCTTGTTTGCGCTGCCAAAGGATAGTGGATTCGGCATTAATTTCAACTCTCCTACTCCCATCATTCGTCAGGGCGGCGAGATTCAGGCGTTGGTATACCTGCCACAGAATATCGACCTCGCTGTCAATCTAGGATATACCGATGCACGCAATGACGACAATAAACGAATACCGTTAGTGCCTTATGTCACTGCGTCTACACAGATCAATTGGGCTATCAATTCGAACTTTAACGCCAACTTATCCGCCCGTTACACAGGCGAGCGATACGATGGCAATGATTTCGACAACACCGATTTCGATAAACTGGGTAGTTACGTTATCGTCAATACCAAGGTTCAGTTCAAACATCAGATAAACAATTCTGTTGAAACTGCATGGTATATCGGCATCAACAATCTTTTCAGCAAAGAGTATTCCGAAGCGGCCTTTAGCAATGGAATATATCCTGCACCCGAACGCAATATCTACGGAGGGTTTTCTCTTGAATTCTAACAATGATTTCAAACTTCGACTAGCGCTACCACTACTACAGCTACTACTACAACTACTACAACTACTACAACTACAACTACAACACAAAGTTATCACTACGATATTGTTGCAGTGCACATTAGTATTGAGCGCAACACTACTAAATTCAGAGCTTAACGCAGGGCCTTTTCCACCGGCAGCGGGAGTGTCCGGCAGCACCGCTATCGCATCCACCGACCCATCTATTGTCGGTTGGGCCAGTGCATATACAAACTACAATATCGGCAATAATGTCGATGCGGAATTTCAAACTCCCAATATGGCATTAGGTGAAGCGGGCAACTCAGATGGTTCTAACAATGGCTTTGTGTTCGATATTGTATCACTCGGAGAAGCCGGATCCATTACGCTCACTTTCGATCAACCCATTGCCAATGGCAGCGGAGCCGACTTACTGGTATTCGAAAACAGTTTTTCAGGTACATTCCTTGAACTCGCATGGGTAGAGGTGTCTTCTAACGGCATCGATTTTATTCGTTTTATTAACTATTCAATTACACCGAGCAGCATCGGTGCCTTTGGCAATATCGATACCACTAACATTTTCGGCTACGGCGGCAAATATCGCGGTGGATTTGGCGCCCCCTTTGATTTAGAAGAGCTGAAAGACAACCCTCTACTCGACGTCAGTCGTATTACTCACGTCCGCATCGTCGATATCGTAGGAGACGGCTCGGCGCTAGATAACTTTCCCGCACCCAATGGCCCTAATCCAATCTACGACCCCTTTCCTTCCGCTGGCAGCGCCGGCTTTGATCTAGACGCCATAGCTGTCATCCATTTTGCCGAACCAACGTTTGAAGAAAATGTTCCGTTTCCCGCCGTTGCCTTTATTGTTTTGGCTTGTGCGCTCGTAACAATCAGGCAATTTATTTCAAAAAACAAACTCAATCCATAACCTCGATCCATTACCTTAATCCATGACCCTGAACAATGTGATTAAATAGGAGTATCACAATGAAAAACCTTAAACTAAAAGCCATCGCCCTTCAGGCGCTTATTCCCATCGCGTTAATAACAACATTAGATACGACAGCAGCCGTCATTACCTTTGACGAAAATGCTCTAGACCCTGACACTTTCTTTAGTCCACAGGCGAATACTACCTTCACCAGCGGAGGCGTTAGTTTTGATCACAGTTGGAATGACACGTTTAACTGCTGCTGGGGTAATTTCACCTATTCCAACCGCAGCGATACAACGACCGCAGGTTTTACCAACGATCGCAGCGCGATCACTGGTGATGGCGCTGGTGCGGGACAGGACAATTACGGTATTTCATTCGATTTGGGAGCCAGCATCAATTTCGGCGGCGCTACTGTGGTCAGCAGCGCCGAATTTACCAACACTACCTATGCCTACCTTTCAATGTTGAATGGCGACGGTTTTGCCAAACAGTTTGAAGCGGGAGATTTTTTCCGACTCACCATCAACGGTCTTGACCAACTGGGTGCCGTAACCAATAGCGTGATATTTTCTTTAGCGGAAGGTACCAATATCGTCAATCAGTGGTCACTGGTAAATTTGACGTCGTTAGGCACAGTCTACGGCTTGTCTTTTGATTATGCCTCGTCAGATGTTGGCGGTTTTGGTATCAACAC
>JAJRPK010000468.1 GCA_024280785.1 Gammaproteobacteria bacterium | reverse complement strand
GCCATTTCGTTAGTCCAGTGGATGGTAGAGAGCACTTCTGCTGCTTACTCGACAATGGCGGCTGGGCTTTGTGAAAAAATGATGCGAATGACGGCTTCGTATACGACAGACCGAAATCAATTCGGCGTGGCGATAGCCACTTTTCAGGCAGTTAAACACCGGGCTGCAGACTGCTTTATCGACATTGAATGTTTGCGCTTGCTTGCTCAGCAGGCGGTGTCGAGGCTGGATCAAGACTTAGTGGCGTCAGAAGCGGTGACAATAGCAAAAATATGGGCGGGGGATGTCACCCACAGAGTGAGTCAAGCCTCACAGCATTTGCACGGTGGAATGGGTGTTGACCGCGATTACCCGTTATTTCGTTATTGTTTATGGGCGCGTCAGATCGAACTCAGTTGTGGTGGTAGTGCTGAATTATTGTCGGTCTTAGGTGCGGAGATTGCTAGCCAATACGCCGTGTGACCGTTGGTTCTTTTGGCTTGGCTTAAGTAGGTGCCATTTGATGCAGAACGCTATTTTTCTCAGCGGAATTAATTAATTTTATGCAAAGCTCCGACCTTTTGTTTGGCCATAAAAACAGCCTTGCACTTATTGGCATGCCCGGCGTGGGTAAAAGCACGATAGCTAAGCGTTTAGCGTTGACGTTAGATCGCGTGTTTATTGATACCGATCAACTCATCGAGCGGGAGGCGCAATGTTCTTTGCAGGACGTTATCGACAAATCGGGGTACCAGAAACTTCGTCTGCTAGAGGAACAAGTTATTGTTGCACAGACCTATGAGCATGCGGTTATCGCGACTGGTGGTAGTGTTATTCATAGTCAAAAAGCATTGGCTCACCTACAGCAATCGGCTTACTTAGTCTATTTAGAGGCATCGATTGAGACTTTAGTTGATCGAATCGATAACTGGGATAGCCGGGGTATTGCCTGTGACCCCAAACAAAGTTTTCAATCATTATACTCAGAGCGAACGGAGGCTTACTCAAGCTATGCGGATTGCGTGATTAACAGTGATGGTTTGTCGCCGGACAAGGTAGTCGATGCCATTATTAGCTGGATTAGTGAGTTGGTTTAGACAGTATATTGTGGACAAATTTGCGCTGGATTTAGTGTCGGAATTTAGCTTCTCATCAAAATAGCAGAAACACTTACAATGGATCTTTTCAACTAATGATTTTTAATCAAAATAAAAGCGAGTGCCCTCGATAAATTGTCTTCTCGATAAATGTTTTCAACCGTGCGCATGATTATTCTAATAAGCCACTAACCCTTGAAATTTAAATAATGAAGGGTCACTTTCCCAGGTCAGCCTAACAGGTACAGAACGGTATAAATATCTTCACGGCATTAATGATTTGTGTTGTAATATATTATAAATAGTATTATAAATACTTTCCGCCTTCAGTTCGCAGGAGCCAAGGGTTAAAAAAGGCGTAAGTGATATTTATTTTTTGTGACTTTTTAAGAGTAAGAAGTCACATTCACTAAACGGTTAGACCTAGAAATTTAGTGAATGATTGTTTTTTTGGACCAGAAGAATGCTTATCTAAAAAGGCGTTCACGGATTTGAAGAGGGAATTTATTTTCTATTGTGTCGACCATTTATTCGGCCACATATTAATTGAATCCCATTATCACAGGTAACGTGTCATGGTTAAGCCGTCTGTCAATTCGTGGTTTGTTTGGTTGTTTCTAATCTTTACTACGGCTAGTGTCGTTATACCGCACAAGCTATACGCAGCAAGTACTGCTGACATTAATACGATGCGTGATAAGGCATTGGCGTATTTGTTTTTGAATCAGGATGCGGATGGCTATTGGGATGGGCCGGGTAAAACCGATATTCAAGCGACATCACTGGTATTACAGGCGTTCCATACAGCTGGGATTAAGCAAGGCAGTAGCGTTAGTGCTTCATTGTCTTGGCTGGCGAACGCTCATCCCTTAAGTATGCCGGCTCTAGGCAGTCAGGCCAGTGCACTGGGGCAGGCGGGATATGACGTTACCGATCAGCTGGCTCGCCTGCTTGCCAGTCAATCTTATGCCCGTCCGGCATGGGGGTCTTATCCTCATTATCACGCGAGCTTTCCCGATACGCCCATCGTGACTGATGCGTGGTTTTTATCCGGTGTAACTTATCCGGGCGCGGCCTCTACATTGGGCTATCTAACGGCGTCTGTCGCTAATAGTGGTCCGATGAACCCTGATGGAGGCTGGCCCTATGTGGCGCCTAATTTCGCGGGTACAGTGATTGCTTCAGCGAGCCATGTTATTCCTACCGCGCGAACCGTACTGACGTTAAGCCGCTACCGCACATTGGGGTGGAGCATAGATAGTGAAATCACAGCGGGTATTAACTGGCTGCTGTTAAAACAATTAGTCGATGGCGGGTTGTCAGACGATGATACTGAGAGCGTAGGTGAGCCTTACGAAACGGCCTTAGTGTTATCGGCCATCAAAGCGGCACAAATCGTCGGAAACAGTGCGGCAGTCAGTGCAACGACAACGGTTGACTCGGCTATCGATTTTTTAGTCGGTCAACAAAGTGCAAACGGTTCTTGGGGTGACGACCTAATAGCGACGGCATCGGTGGTCGATGCACTGGCTTCTGTTGTATTAACTGATGGTGATAACGATGGCATTCCTGATAATGTCGAGTTGCTTACCAATACTGATCCGTTAGTGGCCGATGCTTCTAGTTTACTCAATGGTATAGGCGACGCGATAGCCGGTCTTCACACGGCAACAGTATTGATCGCCGCCCAGGGCGGAGTAGAATTAACGGCCTGGTTACCGGCACCTGCCTCGGGTTCCGTTGTTTCGTACCATATTCTTTCAGGAACCTTACCGTCGGGTTTAAGTCTCGATAGTCCAACGGGCGCTTTGACCGGCGTGCCTGACGTTCAAGGAGCCTTCCCTGTAGAGTATGTGGTGAATCTGGCAGACGGCAGCACTGAATCAGGGGTTATAACGCTAGAAATTAATGGATTTTTCGAAGCGCAAGTGCCGATGTTAAATCTCGGGTTTTTATCGATCATGGCGCTGATGTTGGTTGTCTCTGCGCGTTATCGTCGGGTTAAACCGTACGTTTCAAGTCTAGCTATTGTGTGTTTGCTATTTTCAGTGGTACCGATTTTGGTTGCGCCTGTGAATGCTCAAACACATATGCCTGCGCAAACAGCCCAACAGATTACAGATGCGTTTATTGGCAAACCGGAAAATCGCGATGAAACCGTGCGCTCTATCGAGGGGCATGTTGATCACTTATCACTGGCGTTAGCAGAGTATCACTCCGACGATGCACGAAAAATGTTTGCCAAGGCACACAGGACGGCAATCGCTGCGCTTAACCAGCGTCTTAACGAAGAATTAAAGGGGGTTCGTTCGCGCTACCGGCAAAATGCGGCGTCGCCCCTGACCTTAACCAGCGAGCAAATGGCAACAAAAGAGGCGTCGATGCAGGCGTTGTTCAGTGAAGTGGATTCACTTCAAAGTCTCGATGGGGATGAAGTGCTCGACGCGTTTCTGAGTTTGCGTAAACGCTTGAGTAGCTACAACCCTCATCACCTGCCCGATCGCGCGGTGCCCACATGGACGCATTTAGGTGATACCGGCGTAGCGATTGACCTTGAGCCCAGTCAATCCATTCCTGCTTATCTGGCGGCTGATTATGCCGAGCGTGCCAAGGGCATGTACGCTTTTAACGGCAATGTTTTATTGCTGGCTGGGGCACCTTCTACACCGGCGGAAGCATTAACCTGCAGTTATTCCGCGGCTGATTTGGCCGATGACGGACAGGACGTTACGATCACTCAGGAAATACAAGATTTAGCCGAATCGCTGGAATACGCACCGGCTAGATTGCTCGAATACGTGGCCAACGAAATCGAATTCGAACCGTACTACGGCGCGTTGAAAGGGGCAGAAGGCACATTGAAGTCAGGCAGCGGCAGCGCTACTGATCAATCCTCGCTATTAATTGCGCTGTTACGGGCGTCGAACATCCCGGCACGGTATGTTCGCGGTTCTGTGCGCAGTCAAATCGCAAGCAATCCCGAAGACGTTCCGGTAAATAAATGGCTGCAGGTAAAGTCGTCTGTGGCAGCGGCGCAGCGTTTATCATCGGGTCAAAACCCACAAGCGGCTAGCGGTACGGCCGGTGCCGAAATCTTGGGTTTTTCGCACGTATGGGTTGAAGCGTGCGTGCCTTATGCTCACTATCAAGGCGCACGTTTTGACAATAAAGGGCACCGGTGGGTACCGCTCGATGCCAGTTTTGAAACACGACGGTTTGAAGCCGGGATCACCACCAGTGAAAACTTCGATTTTGATGGCTATCTGGATGGCTTTAAAGACAAAATGCCGAATGAGCACTTTAGCCAACAGGTGAATAGCGCGGTTACCGGCGCAAGCCATAGCGTCAGTGACGTGGGCTATCAATCGGAAAAACAAACTCTCGAGCTGGATATATTACCCTCGTCTTTACCTTACGCTATGGAAGAATTTACTGACTGGTCCAATTCCGGATCGCCAGAAACTGCGGTGCTGCCCGACAGTCATCGCTATTTTTTACATGTTGAAACGCTCAACAGCGCTGATGTTAGTTTGGGCGCTTCAACCAGTCAGCGTATGTCGGATATAGTCTTAAATCGTATCACGCTTGCTTATGACGGCGCGACGGCAGGCGATCAAACGGCTATCCATAACTGGCGTTTGAACGGCGGTACGTTGCCCGACAATATTAATCTGGTGCCGGTTATTCGAATTGATGGCAATGTGGTGGATACCGGTACGGTTTCGGTACTGAGTCAGACAAAAACCAACAAAGTGCGGATGTGGATATCCTTTGAAGAGGCGCGCGCCTTCACTGTCGGCGCTGACAACACTAATCCGGCATTTATTGACCAAGGGAAAAGTGCGTGTATTACCGGTGTGGGTGATCAGAAAATTATTAACGAAGCCTGCTTCGATACCATTTCGGCGGCCAACTATCATGTCTTGCAAGCTTACGCGTATCAGGGGTCTGAAAGGGTACTTAATGAGGTTGCCGCGCGAGTGGTTGCTGCAGTGAACAATGAATCACAATTGGCTGATGCGTTAGACGAGACCTTGGGCGACTTCCTGTATTACATGGCACTGAAGTACATGCAGGATATTTCTGACGCGAGTAAAGAGATAGGCCAGCTTACGGGTCAAACAGGCGATAGCGGTCTTCATTTGGGTTTAACGGGGAGTAAAAGTCAGGTAGACAAAGTACTGGATTTACCGTTTGGTGTGCTCAAGCGGGGCTTTTATGTCGATGTTCCCGGCGGTCGTGCACTCTCGCGTGACATCGTGAGCGGAGAACTGAACTTTGACAGTTTTGTCCACACCGGTTATGCGGCCTCTGCCTATGAATCGTTTATCTGGCAGGAAAATGCACGCCTCGATGCGGTTTCAACGATTCGGGGAATACAGTTTGCTAAAGAGCAGGGGTTTGATTTGCTGACGATCAGCTCTGCCAATCAGGCCACTGAGCTACCCAAACTCATTGCCGAAGATAATTCAAACTTCGGGCCAGAAGCTTACCAGTTAGGCTTTATACAGTATTTGAAAGATACCTATTTGAGTAACGGAGTGGACGATCAGGGTTTTACCATTAAAATTCCGGATCGTCAGATCGACTTTGAAGGTTGGAAGGGTAATATTTTGGTTGCCACCCGATTTATTGTGGACAACGACCCCTCTCAGCCGGGTAATCAGGCATCGGCATCCGCAGGCTTTCCCATCAGTGGCGGATTCGCCGGGGGTTACACTGTCAGCGACCCGACCAGCTATCTGTTTGATTCTTTTAATGATACGAGCTACGGCTGGGTCGGCAGTTCACCGACGTCTTTTGGTTCCGGTAGTATCAGTGGCAGCTTGCCCAGCATCAGTACTCCGCCGATCAATATCAATAACGCCGCTATCGGTACTGGGTTAACCCCTTTTATCACCAGTGCCGGTGACCCGGTTAACTTGGTGAATGGAAACTTCTACCACAGTGAACGTGATTTGGTTATCCCTTATCGCGACTTACCGTTTGTGTTCGAGCGTTTTTATAATGGCCGCGACGCACAAGATGGCCCGCTGGGTTTTGGTTGGACACACAGTTTTAATCACTTCCTACGGTTTATCGATGAAAACCCCGATGGACAGGAAAGTGCTGACGATATGGACGGCATCACCTCGCAAGTGTCCTGGGTGGATGGCACTCGATCAGAAAAGCGGTTGACCGTATCGGCGGCCAATAGCAGTGGCGTGACGGCGAGTAGTGTTTACACGAACGGCGACGGTCAGTATTTTTCCTTTGTTCGTGAAACCAATGGCAGTTTTACTGTCACTGAAAAAAATGGCCTGATCTATCGCTTTGAAGCAAACGCCGGTGATGTGGAAGGCATTGCTAAATTAACGCAAATCGAAAGTCGCAACGGCAATACACTGACCCTCAGCTATAACGGGAATGAACTGGATAAAGTCACCGACTCCACAGGCCGCTTTATAGACTTTACCTATACTTCTGGCAAAATAAGCCGTGTCGAAGATTGGACAGGTCGTGCCCACGAATACGGCTACATTAATGGCAATCTCGTGAGTTACAAAAACCCGTTGGCGCTGGCAAATGAGCAAGCACCGGTTGTCTACGATTACTTTACTGCCGCCGATTCCCCGGTTATTGATCATGCCATCAAGTCGATTACCTTGCCCAAGGGTAATGGCATGACCTTTGAGTACTATGTTGATGGCCGTGTTTTCCGTCATACCAATACCGCCGGTGAAACCTTTACTTTCCAGTACAATGACTTTCGTCGCGAAACGGTGGTCACCGATGCGCGGGGTTTTAGCAAACAGTATTTCTTTAACGAATACGGCAACCCGGTTGAAATTATTGATGAAGAGGGTGGCATTGCCACTTACGAGTATACCGACCCAGATGACCCCTATCTGAGAACGAAGACGGTTAATGAAGCGCGGTTGCGCACCGAATATGAATATAACGCTAACGGTACGCTGGTTTTACAACGTAACCCGTCAAACAGTACGATTGTGTACAGCGACTTTACGGCGTTTGAACAACCCGGAAAAATTAAGGACGCCAACGGCAATTACCGGCTATTGAAGTACGATGTCAGCGGAAATGTGAGTGATGAAATTTTCCTAAAACTCGGGATAGGTGCCGCAACCGTACCTTCGAGCTACATACCTCAGCAAAGCGACTTGCTCGGTTGGGTGAAGCATACCTATGACAGTGCCGGAAACCGGACCAGTAGCACTCAAGTGCGCGATGTCCCTACATCAGAAGGCTTTAAGCAAGAGTGGACCTTTGATGCGAGCCAACTCTACGCCACACAGATCGAACGTTGTGGCGATAAAAATGGCGACGGTGTCATCGATGGAACCAACGACCCCTGTGATATAGCGGCGCTCACTCACGACAGTTTGGGGCGTTTAACGGCGGGGGTTAATGGCCGCTTTGAACCCGTCGATTACCGATATGATGAATTAAACCGCTTGGTGCGTGGCACCGATGCCATTGGTAATATCCGCGATTACGGGTTTGATGATAACGGCAATGCCGATTATCAAGGGCTGAGCATGCAGAAGCAGATTGGTCAGGGGTTTATCAATCGCTCACTCGATCCCTTAACGGGAGGCATGGCTGAAAAACTCGAACTGATCGATTCGTCTTCGTCTCATTTTGATGAATCCGACCGGCAGCGGATTGCCTTGGACGCGGCGGGTAACGCCACGTATTTTTCCTATGACCCGATGGGCAATATCGAAACCGTGACGAATCCGGATAACTACAATATCCGTTTTGTTTATGACGGCTTGGGGCGAGTGGTTTCAGCATTTGACGAAGAGGGCCGCGAAGCTAAACGTGACATTGACCCCATCGGGCGGATGCGAAGCTTGACCGACCCGAACGGCAATGCCGAAACCTTCAGTTATTACGACGCGGCTAACGATGGGCGCTTAGAAAAACAATGTGAAACCGCGGCAACGTCTTCGTCCATTGCGCGTTGCACTACCTTTATCTATGACGATAACGGTAACGTGACAGTGTTGACCGATAATGCCGGAAACCTAACGCAATCCGATTACGATGCGTTAAATCGTCCGGTGCGAATTGTCGAGCCGGTGTACACCGATCCGGTCCATGGATCAGTCCGGCCGGTGACACGCTACACTTATACCTTGCTCGGTCAGATTAGCCAAGTCGAAGCGGGCTATACCGATATGTTAGGTCTGGTAACCAGCGATGTTATTACACCGCAGCAAAGCAGTGTCTACGATGACTGGGGCCGCAAACTCAGTGATGCCGATCAGCTCGGTCAAATATTTGAATACCGATATGATTTTCACGGTGATTTGATTCAGCAGATTGTCCCGACGATTGCGATAAGTTCGACAAATCCTACAGTGGGTAATGATGTTTTAAGTACGACAACTATTAATCGCAGCTATGGTGTTGGCGGGGTGTTATTAACGCAGGGCAGTATTAGCTACGATCGCAATGTGCTTGGTCAGGTCACAAAAGTCACGGGGCGACTCAGTAATAACGGCGATAAGCATTACAGTAATAATTACAGCTACAGCTACGATGCGGCACATCGCTTGAGAAGCGCAGTAGGTGGTGGAGTCAGCTTTAGTTATGTCTTGAGTCCCGGTGGCTTATTAGAGCGCGTTGACGTTACGAGAGGTTCAGTCAAAGACACCATCAATTACCGCTACGATCAAACGGGTCGGTTACAGTCGATCAGTAATAATGACACAGAGCATGTGAGTTATGTGTTTGATGATGGCGGTCGTCTTAAGCAAAAAGTTTATCCGGGCGGTGTTAGTGCCCAGTACGGTTATTTTGATGATAACCGGCTCAAACAATTGTTGGTAAAAGGGCCGACCAGCACCACCTTGTTGCAGCAAGATTTTACTTACGACACCTTAGGTCGTCGTGATGGTTTGACGGAAAACCTTAATGGTACAGCAACTAATAGCAGTTATGCGTATGATAATCTCTCACGGCTTACGAGTGAAACCTTGGGCGCGCAAACGCAAAGTTTTACTTACGATCAATTCGGTAATCGTGTGACGCACACGAAATTTGACGGCTCAACGGAGTTCTATGAACATAATGCGGCGCATCAATTGCACACGGTTCGAGAAAACAATGCAGCGGGGTTAGTCAAGGCGCGTTACCAGCACACACCGGCGGGTGAGTTGTACCGTGGGTGTGAGGGGGCGAGTGCTCCGAATGTGACGGATGAGACGTTAATTCGCGGTGAGTGTGATCTGCGTGAGTATAAGTTCTTTCAATACAATACACTTGGCCAGATGGATTTATCCGGTCACTACACGAACACCGATGGCGCGACGCACACGTTATTTGATACCAATACTCCGGCGCCGGATTTGGAGCAGGTTAATACGGAATACCGATACGACTACCAAGGTAATCGGATGCAGGTCAGTGGGTTTAACCGGTTCAGTATTATTGACAATGGGTCGGGTGCACTGATTTGGACGGATGTAAATAAAGACCCGCATAACACGCAGTACCGTTATCAGGGTGAAGCGATTTATTTGAGTTATCAAACTGGGGGTTCGACTGCTAATCCTGAAGCGCGGTGGATGCAAGGCGGTGGGACTGATGAACCGTTGGCTCGCTATGGCAATGACAGTAGCGTTACGAATTATCATCAGGACGGTAGAAACAGTGCGGTGTTAACCACTAATGCAGCAACCGGTGCGGTGGTTGCTAGTCAACAGTTTGATGCGTTTGGTAATGTGAGCCAAAGTACTGGTACGATAGCGCAGTATGGATATACTGGCCGGGAACCGAGTGCGGATGGATTGATGTATTATCGGGCACGGTATTATGATCCCAGTCATGGACGTTTTACCTCAAGGGATCCGAAGGGGTTTATTGATGGAATAAACATGTACGCTTACACAAGGAACAATCCTGTTAATCGAATCGACCCACGCGGCACAGTCAGTATCGGTACAAATAATTACAACTCACTGAACACCAATTACTTTAGTGGCGGCGGTAGTTCGAGCCAAACGTTAGCCAGCACGAATAATAATATTGATATTGGCGGTATGAGCCAAACGTCGAATTCGTTAGGATTTAATTTGCCAAGTCTTCCTAGAGCCAGTGGCGACAGCTTCGGTGGTTTCTTGTATAACCGGCTGATTGATGGTGGTGTTCGTGATGACCTTAATGATGCTTTTTCAAAAGTTTCAGTTGCATCTGCTGCTTTAAGTGTATCTGCATTAGCGTCAGGAAATGTACCAGCTTATGCAGCTCTCCAGGTAACATCTTTGATTTCAGGTGTAGGGGCTTTAGCGACAGGGTTTAATGAGACAACGCTAGCTGGAGTTGGAACAGATGCTGCCGCTGCACGTATTAGCTTTACGTTAGGGGTTACTAGTACGCCTTTTGGAAGGGCTACACTCGCAACGTTTGAGAGCATATCTGCGGTCTCCAGTTACCTTTTTTTGGAGGCGTCGAAAAATGAATAGCAGTGATATTAATATCGATCGAGAAGACCTTCAGAAATTGAAAGGGATTGCTTATCATCCTGCACTAGCGATGATTAGCCCGTTTATCCCTTTCCTAGTGTATTTGGATATGCCTATTTCTGCAATTATCCTTGTATTACCTATAGTTGATTTTTTTAGTTTCCCTGTCAAAGTCTCAAGAAAATACATTGCTGGTTACGAAAAGTGGTATTTGATAATTTTTTCTTGTTCGCTAGTTCTTCGCGTAATATTGGAGATTGTTTCAATAGTTTTTTGGCTTGTCCCTATAGTGCTAGTTCCATTTGCCCTTGTTTTATGGGGTGGGTTTGTGTGGAGGAATTGGTGGAAATTATATAATTCGGCAAACGAGGTCGTAAGCGATAAATATTGACCAGTTGCCAAAGAATAATATTAAAAGCGGCCATTTAGACATAATGTTGATTATGCGGCGCAGCAGCCAACACGGTTATTGGTGTTGCGCATAATCGCTACATTATGTTCACTCGCAGGGCTTGATGGCCACGCTTTTAATTTACCGTCATTATTTGTTGAAGGTGGTAACACTACCATCTGATGAGGATTCCATGGTCAAAGAGTTCCACGGAACCAATGGAAATTGAAGATCAAATAAATTATCGAGAAAAACCTCGTAACGGAATGCATCTTATGAAATTACTTGCTTCAATAACGCTTGTCACAGTGTCTATATTGCCACTATTCAGCTTCGCTTCTGTGGACTGTGACGCTGATCTGCCTTTGACTTCAGATCGAGACGACGTCCTGATTCTGGTGAATGATAATTCACGGGATTCCTGTGACGTTGGAAAACATTCGATTCTACAGTAAATTCATATGCTACAAATAGCGCATTTAGAGGCCAAGTTAATGGTGCCTTAAGAGGGCAAGCTACAAATTTAAATAATTACTCGGCATATAATATTGGGAGGGGAGTGGGTCGATTCATAACAGGGGTTTTAGCTAGCCCTGCAGGAATAGCTGCGGCTGGTGGTGATATTACAGCCGGT
>JAJRPK010000467.1 GCA_024280785.1 Gammaproteobacteria bacterium | reverse complement strand
TGTGCGGGAACAGTACTGTTTTTGGCTTCCGAGTTATCAGGTAGTGTTATTGGTCAAGCTATTATGGTTAACGGTGGGTCCTTACTGCGTTAGTTAATTGGAAAATTGTGGATTAGGGAGATCTGTTATGCAAAATTTCAGGTCCATTCCTTTGGGGTAGGCGTGCATTCCACACGCACCCCATTTTTCACGAACTCGCAGATTGCCTTCGAGAACCATCTTTTCTACCGAGTCAGTAGCGGCTCGGTAGAAATCACGGAGAGCATCGTGATCTCTGTGTGGTGCACTGCCCACGGGATTTTCTACCACGGCATTAATCGTAAATGACTTTGCCTCTGCCTTCATAGGCTCGATCCAGGCGCTTGGCCGTGCCTTTCTCAAAGCCACTAACGCTTTCTGATTGTACCTTATCAGCAGAAATGACGACCTCGGCCCAGTCTTTAGGTGGCAACCAGCCGGGGTTGGGCGCGATCTCTACGTGCTGTCCTGCCACTGGGTGCAATGCTGCCCACGATGCGACACTCTTTGCCAGCGTTTGTACCAAGTCTGGCTTTTGCTTAGCGAGATTATTACTTTCTGTTGGATCAAGTGCGATGTTGTACAACAGATTCTCAACACGCTTGGTGTACAGGTCTTCATGGATGACTTGTATCAGCTTCCACTGGTCGCGTATCACCGCGTAAAAATAGGGAGATGCCGTTGGTTGTTCTGCGACAAAAAAGATATCGCCATTGCGTGCTTTGAAACGGGTGCTTGTGGACAGGGGCCATGCACTTTTTCCATCGAGTTCTTTTTTGTTTTGTGGTGTGACGCCAGCGGCACTGGAGAGGGTAGGGAAGATATCCATTACCGACATTACTTGCTGGCTTTGTGTACCCGCTGGAATATGATTGGGCCAGCGGATAACAGCAGGTACGCGAATGCCTCCCTCAAAGACCGTCATTTTTTCGCCCCGAAGAGGAAGATTGTTAGCTCCAAAGGCATTAAAGCCACCGTTGTCGGAGAAGAACAACACGATGGTATCGTCGGCGATGCCTTCTTCATCGAGCGTAGTCAGTATTTTGTTAACCGCCTGATCCATCGAATCGACCATAGCGGCGTAGACCTGCTGTACTTGCCTGGTCTGTTTTGCCGATATAGATTGACGCAACGGGTTAGATTCAGGCAGATCCTGCGTTGGTCGATTGGCATATTTTTTTATCAATTCTCGCGGTGCCTCCATCGGGCTATGCGGCGCTAAAAAGGGTACGTATAGGAAAAAGGGTTTTGATTGATCGCGATTCTTGATAAACCGTGACGCTTCATCGCCGTGAACATCGGTAAGATATTCGCCGTCCTTACGAATTGATTTACCGTTGCGCTGTAAATCATGGCCACCGGATGTCTTATGTGAGTAGTAAAAAACCTGAGTATGGAGGTGGCCAAAAAACTCGTCAAACCCTCTCGCATTTGGTGTTTGCTGTTCAAGCGTGTGGCCTAAATGCCACTTGCCGACCATGCCGGTCTGGTAGCCTGCAGCTTTGAATGTCTCGGGCATAAAGTGTTCAGTGGGTGACACCGCCTTGTTACTCCAGGCGAGAATAGGGAAATAACCAACCCCCAAGCGTAAAACATCGCGGCCGGTGAGCAAGGCGGCGCGCGTAGGTGTACAAATAGGATTCACATAAAAGCGTTCCAGTCGCATGCCTTCTTCTGCAATACGATCAATCGATGGCGTTGATATGTCGCTACCGTGATAGCCTACATCGGCCCAGCCTAAATCATCCGCCAGCATGACAATAATATTAGGGTGTTTGGGGCTGGCGGCCAATGACACACCGGTAGCTGAACACATGACTATCGTGATAAATAGCGAGAAAAATGTACGTTTCATATAGGTCTCTCTTGCTGAGGGGGTATTTGTTTTTTGATTCTCGCTTAAAGATACTAGCGGTTTGTTGAATCTATAGCTTGTCGGATTGAACGTTAAGTGAAACTTTCTTAATGCAAACTATCGAGACGATCTTCCGCTTATTGCCTCATTATATTATTTTTTTCCAGTGGGTATATAGCGCTCGGGATGTAAGCAATAGTGTGGTTATTGAAACCGCACTATTGGTTAAAGGAATCCGCGAAGCGCTATCAACGGGTGGTTTACGGTCGTGTTGATGAGAATTCCATGGTCAAAGAGTTGCACGGAATCTATAAAAATAAATACAACTAGTACACATCCTCTAGGTACTTATATAAATCAATGAATTTATATTCATCGGGTCTTTAATATATGTAGCAGTTGGAAGTGTATGCCCTTGCTAAGGGGGCATTAGTGATTGCAATGCTAGGAACAGGGCGGTAGATTGTCGATTCAAGAGAGGGGCTTTGGTGGCCATCTGTCACACGTGACTAAATTTATAATGGAGAAAAGTTTTCCGATGCTTAAAAATGAGAAAATCCTGATCACCGGTGCTAGCGGTGTCATTGCATTACCTGTTGCGCGTTATTTGGCGGAGCACAATGAAGTATGGGGTACCGCGCGCTTTACTAACGAGGCACTTCGGCAAGAGCTTGATGATGCCGGTGTTCGCACGGTTCCGTTGGATCTGGAAGCTGGTGACTTAAGTATCCTTCCTGACGATTTTACTTTGGTGCTGCACTACGCCTACATTCGATTACCATCGGGCAAGTTTCACGAAGCTATAGAGTTTAATGCGATTGCCGCAGGGCGTATACTCAAGCATTGTCAAAATGCCCGTGCTGCGTTAGTACTATCGGCGGCCACAATCTATTCGTGCAACAAAGATGCTTTTCATGCCCATGCTGAAACTGATGATATTGGTTTTGTATCGGCACCTTGGGCGCCATCGAGCCCTGTGTCCAAAGTCACTCTGGAGTCAGTTGCCCGTTTTTGTGCTGAGGCGTTTGATTTGCCCGTTACCATTGTACGGCCTGCCTGTCCTTATGAGACAGTGCTTGATGTGGTGACGATAGTCATGGACTCGGTGTTAGCTGATCGGCCCGTCTATGTTGCCCATGACCCACAGCCGTACTCTGTGATTCATATCGATGATATGTGTGAACAGATAGAAAGTTTATTGTCGGCAGCCGCGGTGCCTGCAACGATTGTTAACTGGGCGTCAGATGAAGTGGTCACCACACAAGAGATGGCGAAACTGACCGGTGTTATTGCAGCTAAGGAACCTCGTTTTGAAACAATACCCGCGCCCAATATTGCACTCGGTTGCGTTCTCGATACCACGCGTGTGAGAGCGATAACCGGACCTTGCAAACGTTCGTTTTACGATAAATTTGATCAACTTTGCCGGGCACGGATGGCTAAAAGTGGGTGATCTGTTACTAGATAAATGGAGATAAATGGGGCAATCGCATTGAGGTGTTACGATGAGAACAAGACTAACTTTTACACCTCCCTTTTTCCAAAAAGCATACTTCGGGTGTTGCCTGTATTGCAGGTTTTGCGCGACTTAAAATTGCTTGCCAGCATCATGGTAGCAGTGGTAGTGTATAAAACGATCAGAATAAACTTGGCTTGAACTGCTTAATCGTTCTTAAAGGTACTGCAATATGGACCCTGCGCCGAACGTGCAAGGTTTCTATCTCACTGATATCTAAGAGCAATTAACCGATAACAATAATAAAGGCATAGTTATGTTGAAGCAGGTTACTGTGTGTTTGCTCGTGCTAGGCTGGGGTTTTAACTCTACGTTGGCTGAGACGGTTCCTTCTGATCCCGATCGCTTTCTTACCTTTTTTAACTCGGTATCGGCAGCGCATGCTGAGTCTGTTGAAACGGCGGCGGCTTATTATGCGGCCATTGACCCTGACGGCAGCAAAACCAACTTTATCGACTGGCTGGTCGTAAACGATTTTGCAGCAAGCGTAGATGCCAATGCCCTCTACGTTAACGATTTGGACTTGGGCTTTGGCCGGGATATGAATATCAAAGTGAACGGCGATGGACGCGTGGTTTCCTTTGTAAGAAACCATGCCGATGACACACCTAACGTGGACCCTGTGGATGGTCCCGTAGAAGAGAAAGTGCACAACACCTATAATGGTTTTAACTTGATTGCAACAGTAGCGATGGAGTACACCGCGCCGCCGAGCGACCCTACGGGCGAAAAATATACCACCTTCTATGCTTTTGGCCCTGACGGCGAGCGGTTGCTACAAGCCGATCTTGACGGGCGTGGTGCCAAATCGTTGCCTGGTGCTTGCAACAGCTGTCACGGCGGCGCTCCTCGGCCGTTGCTGAGTGATGGTACTTATCCCGACTTTGGCGATACCGGCGCAGGCTTTTTACCCTGGGATCTTGAAGCACTTGCTTTTTCTTCGGAGCTATTTAACGGGATACCGGCTTTTACACGAGCGGCACAAGAGTCAGAATTCAGGATACTCAATGCGTCCGTTTTGCAGACGAACCCTAGTGATGTCGTTAGAGATTTGATCGAGGGATGGTACGGTGGTTCCGGTTTGCCCAGCGCAACCTTTAATGAAAATTTTGTCCCAGCAGGCTGGCTAGCAAGGTCATCGACCTACCTAAATGCCTTTGCACCAAATTGTCGAGCCTGCCATCTTCAGCGTAATCCGGCGGTTGACTTTTCTGACTCGACTAAGCTGGACAATCTGTTATCCCGAGCTAACACACTGGTGTTTGATCACGGTGTAATGCCGATTGCCAAGCGCACTTACGACCGGTTTTGGACTGACTATTCAAGTGTCAATGCCGACTACACCGATCTGTTTGGAGCGATTCCCTTAACGCGCCGTCCTTCAATGGTTCCTCCGTTAGCATTTGCCGGCCTCGATCGGCCGGCGGTGGTCGGACAGGTTTTACAACTTGATGGCTCACAGACTTTAAACGCAACGGCTTATAGCTGGTTACTGCTTGCTGCGCCTGCGGGCAGTTTGGCTACATTAAGTAATGCCACTATCGTGAATCCCACGTTTACTCCGGACCTTCCTGGTCAATATCAGTTCCAGTTAACCGCAACTAATGTACACGGCAGCACAGCAACGTTATTTAATTCATTGGCGACTTCAGGGGTGTTGACTCATTTCTTTGCAAAGACCAGCGTTGATTTTAATTCAGCTGTTGTAGACTTGATTGATAGTAATTGTATTAGCTGCCATACATCGCCATTAAACGGTGGTGTCGCCCCCCCTTTTGATGAACCTGTTAGATCGACCAGAGACGAAGCGATTTATCGTAACTTAAGTCTTAGGAGTAGTGTGTGGGAACCTGAACAGAGCTTACTGCTTTTAAAATCTACCGCACAAATAACCCATGTGGGGGGTGCCGTGTTGGCCAACCCGAGCATTGGCTACAATACTTTGCGGGACTGGATCAAGCAAGGCGCATTGCGAGAGATTGATGCCGATAATGATGGGCTTGATGACCGTTCTGAGCCCACCCTTGCTACCAATGTAAGTCTTGCAGACAGCGATGGCGACCGGTATCAGGACAGTGTCGAAGTTGTTCTGGGTAGCAACCCTCTGGATGGGTCGAGCCAACCCCCCAGGCCTATGCAAGTGAATGTCGATCGCGGTGGTTGGCAAGGCCCTGGATCAGGGCCGGCCAGTGTCCCTTTTATTAGCG
This sequence comes from Gammaproteobacteria bacterium, assembly GCA_024280785.1. Lineage (GTDB taxonomy): Bacteria > Pseudomonadota > Gammaproteobacteria > Pseudomonadales > UBA7434 > UBA7434. The sequence continues at coordinate 8,776 of JAJRPK010000467.1, read as the reverse complement.
ATAGTGGTCGATACGTTGAATATTGTACAGGGGCAATACCGGGTGCTATTGGTTTTAGTTGCTTGAAAGATCTATTGACGGGTAAGACGATACGGTTAGGCTCGCCTGATATTTCTACCCAACAAGAGGTCGTGACCACTGAACTTCGCTACCTAACGTTCCGCTCAAATTTGTCATCCTGGGTCAATGATGATTTTAATGCCGAGTGGGATATTTTTGTCTACGATCTAGAAACCGAGGTAATCACGCGTGAAAGCACTAATGGCGTGGGTTTAGAGAGTAATGATTCGTCGACCGATGCACACGTTACGCCGGACGGTCGGTTTGTAATATTTAGCTCAGATGCCACTAATTTGGTAGCGGGCGATACCAATTTTATCCAAGATATATTTTTAAAAAACAGACTTAACGGTATAACCACACGAGTGAATACAAGCAGCACCGGTGTCGAGGCGCAGTTTAGCGACAGTTTTTCAGCGTCGATCAGTGACGATGGTCGCTACGTTGAATTTAATTCAATTGATTCTACTCTGGTGCCGGCTGATACCAATGGATTTACCGATGTGTTCGTCAAGGACACATTAACCGGTGCCATTGTCAGAGTGAATACCGATAGCTCAGGTGGACAGGCAAACGGACAGTCGTTCACATCCGTGATCAGTGGCAATGGGGGCTATGTAGTTTTTTACTCGTCTGCGGATAATCTGGTTATCGGCGACTTGAATGGAACTATTGACGTTTTTGTTAAAAATCTTCTTACCGGGGACACCCTGCGCGCAAGCGTAGGCACATTGGGCAGCGAAGGTAATGGGGGTAGTCATAGCGCGACTGTTAGTGATGATGGCCGCTATGTAGCATTTGTCTCTGCTGCCAGCAACCTGGTGAACAATGATAACAATACGGTTGGCGATATTTTTGTGAGAGACATTATTGATAATATTACAGTAAGGGTTAGTCTCTCGCCTGCGGGTGTTGAGGCGAATGGCCAAAGCTACTCACCGTCAATCAGCAAAGACGGCCATACGATAACTTTTATTACTGAGGCCACTAACTTAATAGCTAACGATCAGGATTTGTTTACCGAAATGGTTCAGGCGATTAATCCGCTATCTCCTATCGATAGCGACGGTGATGGTTTAACTGACGCCATTGAAATTTTGTTGGGTACTGATATCAATCTCGTGGATACCGACGGGGATGGTCTTACTGATCTGGAAGAAGTTTTTATTAATTTTAGCTACAAGGATTATGAAGTTGGCGTTGATTACGACCCCAACAACCCTGATACTGATGGCGATGGCCTGACCGATGGCGAAGAGGTCGCTTTCGGATTTGACCCGCTCAATGCCAGTAGTCCCGGTGTATATTCTGTGACGGTGGTACCATTAGTTGCTTATCTGGGGCTTGGTTTTTTTCTGACACTGTCTGCGTGGCGCAAGTTTACGATGAGGAATTAAAATCCAGTTAGCCTATCAATCGGCTTGTTGTCACTGTTCGTTAACAAGCCAACGTGGGATGCTGTTTTAGTGATTTAAATTACCACAGCAATGATAGCAACGACAACGACAACAATAACAACGACAACAATAACAACGACAACAATAACAACAACAACGATAACAACGATAACAAAAACGAGAGAGGGTATAAATATGCGTATGTTTCTCATGATAGCTTTGTTAGGTCTGTCGGTCTTGGTAAGCGCTGCAATCGTGCAGGTTGCCCCGGCCACAATAACAGCGACCAATATTGTCGACTTTGAAGACCTTGGTTTAATCGGTGGTTCACTTGTTCCCTATGACGATATTCTGGAATCTGGGCTTACGTCATTTTCGGAACGTTTTGTCGGTCAGAGCGTTATCGAAGTCGGTGGGTTTGAGCAGCTTATCGGCTTGCCAAGCGATGAGCTTAGCCTGGCAAATGGACCAGCCAATCAAAACCTTAGCGCCGGTAATTTAGGCGGCAATAGTGGTCTGTCTGGAGAGAGTTCCTTGATGTCGTTAGGTGAGGGAGCCGTGGCCGTCCTGTTTGATTTTGACCAATCGAAAATTGCTTTTGATGTATTAGGTAGCGATATTGATGGTTCTGGTTTAAGCGGCACAGTCACTGTTTCATTCTGGGCCAGAAACGGCCTGTTACTCGACGAAATAGTGTTAGCGCTCGATGGCTCGCCATCCATTTCGTTTGGCTTTATAACCGATGATGCCGGTTTTTCAATTGCTGGGTTGAGTTTGATTAACGATGATGCCGGCGGTGTAGGCTATGATAATTTTATTTACGATGTGGCAGGCGTCGTCGGTACTTCTGGACAAGGTTCAGAAGTGCCTTTGCCACCGACGTTAATATTATTTGGTAGCGCACTGTTGGGGATGCTAATAATGGGAAAAAAGGAATAAAGAAAGAATAAAAGGGGTGAAATTTTATTTTGATCACTGTTAATGGTTGATCAATAAATATTTCCTTCGTCCCCTGTTATTTGTCATCCTCCCAATATGGGATCTAGCTTATAGAAGAGGGGATTTTCATCATCCGGATCGGTGCCGGCGATTACCATCGAAAACCGCAAGATACGTCGGTGCATGATACGCACCCACACTTCGTCGTGCGCCGAGTCATTCGCCGCGATAACTTCTAACGCCGCTTCGTCAGCGGCCGCGAGGTCAGTACACGACTGCCCTGTTAGTTGGTTAATGTCCACCACTGTTTCTTTTTCAAACCAGTCTCGATAGCGCGCGTGGTTGAGCAAGAAATCGGGGATAGCGTGCAGCAAGTCTCGCTCCCAAGGCTGGAACGTGCTGGAGGTTTGCAATTGCTCGATATCGACCATCAGCTTTTGTAGCCCGGAATCTTCCCAGCGCTTGATGGCAGGTTCTGGCAGGTGTAGGTCATAGTCCAGCGTGATGCCCTGTAACTCAGCAATCGCTTCATACGCCCGGCGTGTGATACTGGCATATTCGAGAACACCTTCAATCCAGTTACCGCCTTTCGCGTTAGGGTTCATAAAAAATGTCGCGCCGATGGCGCTGAGTTGCAAAAAGGCAACCGTGTGGTAACCAACGACAGGCAGGTCAACTTCAGTACCCGTGATTTCAGCGTAGCGACGATAGAGCGCAGGAATATCACCCATGTTTTCGTAGGGATGGCGGCCTCGAAAGCATGCCAGGTCCCAGTGCGTGTCACCGATGTTGGCAATTTCAAAATCGAGCAGAGCCAGCACATCGGTGCCGGCCGACATAAACTGACCGGCATCGCCGGCAATAAAGCTGGCCTTGGTTCGGTGTTCGGGCACATTGCGCCGCAGCCAGCACTGCAAAAACGCTAATGGCGCATCGACATTGCCTACTTGCGTGCCCACTGAGTGCATGCGTTCGGTAGTGTGGAGAGCTATCTCGGTGGCCGTTTGCGGCGGATGACTGAGCCGCCTGATATGGGTGAATTCACTCACTGGCACAGCGTGTATCTTGGCAAGGTGATCCATGTAATGCAGCATTGCCTGCCAACGTTCGTCGCTCATGGTAGAGGGGTTATCAATGGCCGTATGCAACATCCCCGGAGCGCGATCCTCCGTATCGATCCAGTCCATAACAAAGGCCTTGGGGGAATCGACCCAACCGTGGATATGCGGAACTTTGATGCCGTTGGCCTCTAACGATTGCATGACCTCCATCTCAAACTTCAAGTCTTGCTTGCCGGCAATTGAGCGGTTTCCCCTGAACAATACCGCCTTGGTTTTACCATCGGCGCTATAGCTGACTTTCCATTGTGGCCGCCAGCGCTCCAGTCGTGTTATCTCGAGTACTTCGCCGTCAAGGTTTTTTGAGACCCAATCGCGAATGCCCTCCATTTGTTGCGCTTCAAGCGCATCCTGGTCGAGCTCTTCTGTGAGGTCAGTATGCTTTTCCATCAATTGGGTACTCCTGTTCTATACGGTGTAGAAACGGTGGGCGAAAGATCGATTATGCTGGTGGCACAACTTTAATTATTTAGACGATCAAGGGTAGAGCGTAGTCATTGGTCAAACAAGTCCGTATTGGGTCAATGAAGCTCAAAATAAGGAGTGAATTAAAGGGGATGGAATATGGCCACTTCACGAGGCCGTACTGAACTTTGCCTTACGAGTACTGTAATCTTATCTACAGTTTTAACTTCAGCTACTCCTTGAGTTGGTAGCCATCGGTCAGGGTTTTCATAAAGACAACAAAGGTAGGAATATTTTGACAAGCATGAATCGGCCGCAGCTCAATGAGTCACACAGGACCGGACCGGTCCTGCTTTCTTATGGCTGCGGATCATTGTAGTCAGCTCAAGCACAAATGCAAACGATTCTCGTATGATAATAATTCCAACAGGGCGTACACCCAGCTCAACAGGGACACACACCCTGGCTACTTATACAAATCAATAAGTTATGTACAAAAAAGGTATTTTACCTATGTACGAATTGAAAGTGTGTGTCCTTGCTAATTCGAATCACCCAAAGCACACGGCAGGGTTCGAGCGCATTCAATTTGAACGTTTTGATTCAGATATTTGCATTGGTCGAAGCATTGAAGAAGCTATTCAATTTGCTCTTGAAATTGGACCGGCTGGGGAAATTCTTCGATGCTGACTAAGGGGCTTAGGAAATTCTTTTTTCACAAAGTCTTTAAAAAACCGCATATTTGTTGGTAGATATTCTCTGCGGTGATATACCAAATTTAAGCTAGGCGCGGGAAATTTTTTCGAAGGAAAAAGACGAACAAGCTTTCCTTCTCTGATATATTGTGCAATCGAAATATCGAGTGCAGGTGATATACCCAATCCTGCAATGGCAAGTTCGTCAATGGTGGCAGCATCATTTGTTATGTGGCATTGGCTTTTATCAGCGGTAGTTCCAAGTTCACTCAAATTTAGAATTTTATTCATTGAGGGGGCACTGATAAAGTTTGGGATGATCAAGTGACCACTCTTAGTTAACTCGCGAAGCTTTATATTGCCGTGTTTTTTAATATATCCTGGTGACGCACAAAAAATTAGCTCCAGTTTGCTAATGGGAATTGTTGTCAGGTTAGAGTTTTTTAGCTCACCAATTCTAAAGGCAAAATGTATTCTTCTTTCAACTAGATTTTCGGTAGAGCTTGATATTCTAAAGTCATATTGGATCTTGGGGTAACGCTCAGAGAATTTTTTCAACAATGAAAATATAGGGGTTTTGAGCAGTGCCTGTGGAAGGGCAACTACTAATTTCCCTTCGGGTTCTTTCGTTTGGTATTTAATAATTTCTTCAGCTTCTTCTACACTATTGAGAATGTCTTTTGCCTTCTGGTAAAACATTCTGCCTGTGTCCGTGACGGCGACAGTATGTGTTGTTCGATCGATTAGCTTTGTTTCTAATTCTTGTTCTAATTTGCTAAGTTGTTTACTAATCGTTGAAGGCGAGGAGAAAAGCTGTTCCGCGGCTTTAGCCAAGCTGCCATGCTCTACAATGGATACAAAAATTTGGTAGCGTATAAATTTTGACATTTTGTTCATTCCATTTTAGAAATATAAATATTCTATTATTTCACTTTATGCATTACCAGTAAACATGTACGGTGGCAGGGTTATTGCACCTAGATACGTGAAAAACCAAACAAACAGAAGGTATGTGATATGTCATTAGAGAAAAAAATTATTTCAGCTGTAAATACTTATCTGGCATCTTTCGAGAAAAAGGATATCGAATCGATATTGAACCTTTTCTCTGATGAGGCATGGATTGAAGACCCTATTGGCACAGAGAGAAAAGTAGGTCGTGACGCACTGCGTGAGTTTTATCAAGTTGGTATTGACATGAAGGCCAAAGGCACGTTGGAATCAGAAATACGCGTAGTAGGCAATGAAGCTGCGTTTGCATTTCGTATGGAAGTTGATACCGGTAGCGGTATTATGGTTGTTCGCCCAATTGACGTAATGGTGTTTAACGACGAAGGTAAAATCACGTCAATGAGAGCGTTCTTTGGCCCAAATAACCAAAGTATGAGTTAGAAACGATTGGGATACTCGCTTTTAGTTTCTCACTTTTAGTTTTAAGTTTGTATTCAGTGGTTATTGCGCGAGTTAAAAGCGAGAAAATCTTCGACACCTTCTGTCGCCGTAAGCGGGCTAACAACATTAGCATTGATGTTATCGCGGTCCCATTCATTGGCAGCTACGCGAGTAATGGTTCGAATAGCTTCTTTATCTGGCGCGCATGCCTCGGCTGTTATTCGAAGCCAATCAGTGAAACATATTTTTGGATAGGTGGTCAGCGAGTACACAGCCGGCTGAGCCAGCGTCGACGATAATGTAGTCATAACTTAGTGAAGTGGTCAGTTTTTGTGGCTCTCTGCACTGACATATGAGTGTGATAATAATTTATCGGTTTTACCCAATCGACGACAGGTCGAAAGCATTCAGTTTATTATCTTTAATGCTCAATGAATTTATATGACCAAAGACTGGCTGTTTTTGCCATATCACGCAGCGCCATTGCGGCATAGTATTTTTTATCGAATCCGCCGAGCCTGGAATTATCAAAATATTGACTAAAGAAGGTACGTAGAATTGCGCCATTTGATCCAGAGTGTTTACTTTTCATTACTTTCAATTCCATTTCTTGGTGCATTGGTGTTAGCAGGGGAGACCCAGCAAAACATAGATTTTGAGCGCACAGAGATACGGGACACTTGTGCGCAATATGATCCACAGAAACGGCCAATGTATGGCGATTTGCATGTCCATACGAGTTATTCGTTTGATTCTTATTTGTCCAGCCAGCGCAACGACCCGAGTGACGCGTACCGGTATGCTAAGGGTGAAACAATTTATCTGCCCAATGCCGATGGTGTATCAGATATTCCCGCAAAAATTACCCGTCCGTTAGATTTCGCCAGTATCACTGATCATGCTGAGTTTCTTGGTGAAATTAATTTATGCAGCAGTGACGCTTCGAGTGTTGCCTATTGGTGGCCGCATTGCGTGATGATGCGTTCGGACAATATTTGGATTCAGCTGTTGGCTGCAAATTGGATGACGCGACTTGGCGGGCAACTGGAGGCAGAGCCGCAGCGCTCCTTTGTGTGCAATTTGGGGGATTGTGACGTTGCCCATATCGGTGCGTGGCAATCGATTCAGGACGCTGCTGAAGCGCATTATGATCGTTCAAGTGAGTGCCAATTTACTTCCTTCGTAGGTTATGAATATACCGATGCAAAGTCACAAAAAAACATGCATCGCAATGTAATTTTTCGCAATGAGCACGTGACAGAGCGGGCCATTTCCATTTACGACACCGGCACGGGTAACTTTCCGAAGCTCTGGGAAATGCTGCGCAGTGAATGTATCGAGGGAGATGATAATTGTGACGTATTGATTATTCCGCATAACCCAAACCTCTCGGGAGGCTTGATGTTTCGCGACCCACAAAACCAGAAAGAAATAGATGAGCGCCTGTTCTTTGAGCCGGTCGTTGAATTGATTCAGCACAAAGGTGCGTCGGAGTGCCGTTTCAATAAATTGCGCGGAGTCGGATTGTATACCGAAGATGAACTCTGTGATTTTGAACAAATTGATGCGGACAACCTCAATATGTTGGGCAGCGTACATGGTAAACGGCGTACCGAGCGCGCAAACATTGTTCCGTTAGAAGATTTTGCGCGGCGCAACATGGTTCGCAATGTGCTGAAAGATGGATTGGAAATTCAAAGAGAAAAAGGCACAAATCCATTCAAGATGGGCTTTATTGGCAGTACTGATACCCACTCGGCAACGGCCGGTGCGACGGAAGAGGGTGGTTACGTTGGTCATTTGGGTAAGCGCGACGCTGAATATCGTAATGTACAAGATCACTTCTTCTCGAACCCGGGTGGATTGGCGGTTGTTTGGGCCGAGGAAAATTCCAGAGACGCCATCTTTAATGGCATTCGTCGCAAGGAAACCTACGCCACCAGTGGAGCGCGCCCAATGGTTCGATTTTTTGCCGGAGAAAATCTGGATGATGATCTATGTACGTCAGCCGATGGAATCAAGCGAGCCTATGAGCAAGGTGTGGCTATGGGATCTAATGTTTTTGGTGTGGCGCAAACAAAGCGCATGCGATTTATGGTGTCGGCACAAAAAGATGCGGGAACAGCGCAATATCGGGGCACCGATTTGCAGCGGTTGCAAGTTATTAAGGGTTGGATCGATAGTGATGGCCTGACTCACGAGCGAGTAATTGATGTCGTTGGTGACGCGAACAACGGCGCGACAGTCGATCCCTATACTTGTCAACCTATGGGTGCGGGTAGTGCTCAGCTCTGCACGGTTTGGGAGGATCCGACGTTTGACCCCCAACAAGATGCGTTTTACTACGTGCGGGTGCTCGAGAACCCAAGCTCTCGGTGGTCGACGTTGCATTGCCAGGCTGCTGGTGTCAATCCGGTCTCTCCCAAATGCACGTCACAGGCTGAGGAAGCGAATCGTGTGGCTGAGGAAAAAGGCGCTGTCGGTGATGTATATAATAACTGTTGTATAGATGAGAAAAACATGCCGTTTTATTCACCCGTCATCCAAGAGCGTGCGTGGACATCGCCGATCTGGTATCAGTATGAAGGTTAAGTGCCAAGCTATTTTTGCGACATAGTGGCCTGCAACCTAACACCAGTAACTCTTGAGCGGTTATAAGGACGAAGCTAGAGAAAATGCTTGCAACATTGTTAATCTGGCAGATTCAGAATCGAAGACCTGTCGAGAGGGTTCTATCCAGAGGCAAAGGTTTTTGTGCTCACTCGAAAAG
>JAJRPK010000466.1 GCA_024280785.1 Gammaproteobacteria bacterium | reverse complement strand
GAGCACAATACTGCTAGCATCCGGCGCAACGTTAGAGGGTTTGTCAGAAATTTGCGTACCAATCGCTGAAAACTCAAAACCTGCTAGACTAAACACCATTGACGGATCATCACTGGCCGTTGCCGAACCACTCGACTCGGTCAAACCTCCATCACTAACGTTAAAATTTAGTGACTCGCTATCCAAACCCCCCAGATTGGTATAATTAAATAACAATTCTACTCCGGCGGAATTTGCCGCAAAGATGTAACTGGCTGCGCCGTCGCCCGCAGCGCTATCATCTAACACACCACCACCGCTTTGGATAACAACCCAGTCTCCTTTGCCAGTAGAGGTAGACAAGTTGATAGTTGCGCTGCCGACACCCACGGCATTGTGGGTATTGTCGTGTGGAGCGATAGTAATAACCTCGGACAAGCAACTTACACCGGTCCCGCTGTGGCTAATCGAATAATGGTCGACTGTTGCTGCTCCGCAGGGGTGAACTTCCGCCATTACCGTAACTATCTCCCCCCCAGATAATGCACTCTGATATACCCTGACCTCATCGATTTGCCCATTAAAATGAAAGGACGCTCCCGATTCTCCCGAATTATTCGTCTCGCCTCCGATACTGGCCGGCCCCACATCGACACCCCAAACCCCGGTATAAACCGAGCTTGTAGAACCCGTGTTAAGAGGAACTGCCACACCATCGACATAAAGCCTTCGGGTTTTGGTTGCCACATCGTGCACCGCTGCAACAAAATACCACTGATTTGTCGTTATAACGGCGTTCTGAGTATCGACGCTAACCGGACTAACGGCTCGTGAAAAAAAACGAAGTTTACCCGCTCCCGGATCACCCAAACTAAACCCAAATCCGCTAGAGTTACTTTGATCGTCAATTAGAATTCGCGAACCAGAGTTTAAATCCTCTGCGCGAATCCAAGCAGTGATAGTAAAGCTACCTGAAAAATTAGGGAGCGACGCAGGCAATTCAACGTAATCATTAATACCATCAAAGTTTCCGTATCGACAACTACCGGGGTCGCCACTAATCGCTGGAATAGTATTTTCGTTTAACGTGCCGTTCAGCGCAGCACCGCCATACCCATTACCGCTAAAATCTATTACTTCCCCTGCGCTTCCGTCCCAACTAAACTCATCAAATCGCCAGCTTGCCAGAACCTGAGAACTGCAGGGATGAGTTTCATTTACTACCGTACTTATCTGCGCTGGATTTAAAGCGGCAGAAAAAATTCTTACTTCATCGAGCAAACCATCAAAATAACGACCAGCAAAAAACTGATCTTGGCCAATTTGTAGCGGATCATTATTCGTCGTAAGAGTCTCTGTATAAGAGGCTGTATTTGCGCTAGCAACACCATTGATATAAATAATTTGCTCTCCGCTAGCTTGCGAATAGGTAATCGCAATATGGGTCCAGACACCAATCGGCACCGTTTCAGAGGTAGTTATCTGACGAGTAGCTGCCGCCGAATTCTGCCACCACCAATTAATCTGCCCCGACGAGGTCAAATGAAATTCGTAATTGGTATCTTTTGACAAGATTGTCATCAGACCTGAATTCGGCAAGCTGGCGGGGTTTACCCACAATGCTACGGTTAGCTCTTCTGTTATATCCAAGAGGTTATTGTCGGCAATCTCTACATAATCGTCATTGCCGTCAAATTCTCCGTACCGACAGGTTCCAGGATTACCCGTTATTGCTGGTGTGTTTCCCGCCGTCAGCGCGCCACCAAAGCTAGTACCGTGCAAATTATTATTACCGTTATCAGTCGCCTCGTCGGCACTGCCGTCCCAGTTAAATTCATCCATTCGCAGCTCGACAACGGGTAAGCAGGCCGCTATATAACTAATACTAATATCGTCGATATAGGCCCCAATAACCGCTCCCGATGAAGAAGTTAAAAGCCGTATGCGTGTATTTGATGAAGCATAGCTACTTAGGTCGGCTGAAACTGCCACAGGGGTCGCAAAACTTGAAGTGATCGAAAATGTTTGTAAGTCAGTCCAACTAGTGCCGCCATTATCAGAGACTGCTAGCGTTACCGTACTGCTGCCCGATGCCACTCCGGTGCGGTAATTAAAATTTAACGTTGCGCTAGTTACACCGCTTAGATCAAGCTCTCGCTGCACACCTATATTATTAAATGATTGCGAAGGATCACCCGACGGGACCCCTAATCGCAAACAGTTTCCGCTAGTACAGCGATCATTTCTAACTCTACTGATGCCAGCACTCGGACCGTCATTTTCATTAACCTCTAGCCAGTCACTGGTCCAATTGACGGTTCCATCATTTTGGCTGTACAACACACTATCAAAGTTATCGGCCACGTTCTCTGTACTACCACAACTAGCAGCCGTAACAATAATTGGCCAAACGAGAAAAAATACGGCGGGCACGAAAACCTTGAAATCAATAATTTTATTTAACAAAATAATAAGAGCGCTATGTTTATAATTCAAGGAACAGCCTTTATCGCAACATCGTGGCTAAAACGAATCCACTCATCGGTGGTATTCCGGGCGAGAAACCGAAAGTCGAGATGAACAATACCGTTTTGCTGCAACACCACCGAACTATATGAAAAAGGCCTAACGGCATCAGCGCCATCTACCAACTGAATAAACTCTGCCAGAATGTTGCCTGAGCCAGTGGTAAATGTGGG
>JAJRPK010000465.1 GCA_024280785.1 Gammaproteobacteria bacterium | reverse complement strand
TAACGGCTGTATAACTGAAAATATTCGTCACCGGCTATTGAACTTATAGGTTTGACTGTTAAATCAGCATTTTTTACCAATGTTCGCTTTTGGCGGCGATTTGGGGTGAAAGCTTTGGCCGGTATTCTAGCGGGTGTGCAGGCATTGCAACTGTGGCAGTGAGGGCGATAAAAATGGACTCCAGAACGGCGAAAACCGATTTCCGTAAGGTCACGGTAAGCAATAGAATCAATATTTGAGGCAGGATCAATAAAAAGCGTTGTAGCTTCTTGGCCTACCAAATAGCTACACTGATGAGGTTGGGTTGCATATAGCTTGATCTTTGAGAGTAAACTCATTCTAGATCTTCCAGTAATTCTCTTGTACTACGCCATTTAATCGCACCCCAAGGCGCAATGGCGATGGAATTATCATCAATATTGTCATTGATACTAGCAGAATAACCCGGTAGCAGAGTTTTAAACTGTGCTCGTGGAATTTCTTCAACTCCAAGGCTTTCTAGATGCGGGTTACTAATCTGACAGTCCAAGAGTGGCCAGCCCCAAAAGCGCAATTGTAGGCATATTGTAACAAACGCTATTTTTGAGGCATCACTACGGTGGTGAAACATGGACTCACCTGAAAAAACTTGGCCCGATGCGACGCCATAGAGGCCGCCGACAAGCTCGCTTTCGTCCCATACTTCAACCGAATGAGCGTGGCCTGCTTTGTGTAGGTCGATGTAAGCTTGACGCATTTCAGCGGTAATCCAGGTACCCGTTTCATTTTTTCTATGCCCAGCACAGCCGTCAATGACTTGTTCAAATGCTCGGTCAAAACTCAGGCTATAGTTTTGCTTGCGCATTGTCTTCTTGAGGCTAGTTGATACGTGGAGATTTCTAGTAAAGATAACGGCGCGGGGATCTGGTGACCACCAAAGTAGAGGCTGACCTTGTTCGTACCAGGGGAACACGCCAATCGAATACGCTTTGATTAGGCGTAACCGAGACAAATCTCCGCCGACGGCTAGCAGTCCGTTGGGGTCACTGAGTGCTGATTCAACGGCTGGAAAGTCAATGATAGGAGCTGTGAGTTTAGCCATGGGCGCAGGGCAGAGCCAATCCTAAAATTAGCTCTTATCGTCTAAGTATAATCGTCTAAGAACTTTTCAGCATCTAGTGCGGCCATACATCCTGCTCCTGCAGAGGTGACGGCTTGTCGATACACGTGATCGGCAACGTCTCCTGCAGCAAACACACCGGCTATCGATGTCTGGGTAGCTCCACCCTCTAGACCGCTTTTGATCTCGAGGTAACCATTGTTCATCTCTAGTTGACCGGCAAAAATCTGTGTATTTGGCTTGTGACCTATGGCGATAAACACACCGGACAAGTCGATACCTTCTGTTCCACCTCCATCAGTCGCCGCAATTCTCATTCCCGTTACGCCCGAGTCATCACCGAGTATTTCATCGAGTGTATAATTCCACTTAATCGTGACGTTACCATTTTTTTCTTTTGCAAATAGCTTGTCCTGTAGAATTTTTTCAGCGCGCAAGCTATCGCGGCGATGAACTAGCACGACTTCTGAGGCGATATTTGATAAATATAAAGCTTCTTCTACAGCGGTATTCCCGCCGCCGATTACCGCAATTTTCTGGTCGCGATAAAAAAAGCCATCACAGGTAGCGCAGGCACTAACACCTTTACCCATAAAAGTTTCTTCGGAGCGAAGCCCTAAATACTGTGCTGACGCTCCGGTTGCTATGATTAAACTGTCGCAGCTGTAGTTGTAGCTATTACCGGTAAGTTGAAAAGGTCGTTTGCTTAAGTCTACGGCTTCGATGTGATCAAATAGAACTTCAGTATCAAATCGTTCCGCGTGTTTTTGCATTCTGATCATCAAATCAGGACCTTGAACGCCCTCATTGTCTCCAGGCCAGTTGTCTACATCGGTGGTCGTTGTCAATTGGCCACCTTGCTCCATGCCAGTAATCACTATCGGATTTAAATTGGCTCGGGCCGCGTAAACAGCTGCCGTATAGCCCGCAGGCCCGGATCCAAGAATAATTAGTCGGTGGTGTTTGAGCTCTGGCATAGTTAATGTCACTTAGTTGGTGTTAATGTTGTTGGCGTTAATGTTACGGGTTCTAATTCCTGGATTTAATCTACGGGTGCTTAGCAGGTTGATTTATAGTCAGTGTTTTGCATTTGTACAAGCTTCCAACCTAGCTACTTTGTTTCACCTGCAAAAAGCCCGTCATGATAATAGAGAATGGGCTTAAGGGTTAAGTGTTTATTTTCTTAGCAGGGTAAAAAGGGCAAGAATAGCTAGTCGCTAGTCGTTTTTAGCCAAATAGCAAGGATCCACAAGGGTAAAAGGATGCGGGATAAGTGCCGATAAATAGCCCTTGATGTTTAGTGCTATTTTTAGTCTCCTTGATGCTCGACGATATGCTCGATAAGTTACATTCAAGGGGTGATGCTTCATTTAAATTCTTAGGGATTTGCTCATGAGGTAATTAGCCCTTTTCACGTTCAAATAAAGGCCTGACCATGGCTAAAACACGTAGGGCAGCACTAACAGTTGCTGATGGACCGACAGAATCCGGCGCATTATTGCTAGTTATCCGCGAGGGCGCATTAATTGCGTTACTGGCGATTGCCGTCTATTTTTTGATGGCACTGCTAAGTTACAGCGCACAAGACCCTAGTTGGTCAGCCGTAGGTGATCATGACTTTATAAAAAATACCGCAGGCGCATCAGGTGCCTGGATGTCTGACGTACTTTTTTCGTTATTAGGCTATACCGCTTATCTGATACCGATTGCACTGATGCATCGGGCTTGGTTGATATTCCGTGATAGATATCAGTCCTTTAATTTTGACGGGTTGACGGTGGCTTTGAAAGTAGCCGGCTTGTTGCTTGTACTCGCTGGGTTTACTTGCTTACTTTCTCTTTCTACCTTACCCGATCAGAACAGTTTGCTATTCGGCAGTGGCGGTTATCTTGGTACTAGCATCCACCATGGGATGATCGATATTTTTCATCCCGCCGGTACGGTTCTACTAATGTTGGCCATAACGTTATTCGGGCTGACACTATTTGCCGAAATTTCCTGGCTTAAGCTGATGGATCGGATAGGTGCTATCACCGTTAAAAGTTGTGAGTTCTTGCTTG
>JAJRPK010000464.1 GCA_024280785.1 Gammaproteobacteria bacterium | reverse complement strand
AAAGTAACTACACTGCATACTTATCTGTTTAGCAGTTTTAGAAATAAATCCTCATACTCTGACGCCATTCTTTGCGCAGAATAATGCTCTAGAACAAATTGTTTGCCTTCTTTTTTGTACAGATCTTTTACTGAACTATTGAGAAGAGTGGCGGCTAATTGCTTTGTTAGGTCTTCTACATTATCCAGTTTAAATAGACAGCCAGTTTTTTCGCCATCAATCAGTGTTTTGCAACCGGGAATATCAGAAGCAACTACGGGAATTTCTGCTGCCATCGCTTCCATAACGCAACGAGGAATACCCTCTGATCGAGACGGTAGAACAAAGACATCAAAGCCTTTAAGCAGCGCTAATCGATCGGCCCTAAAACCTAGAAACTGAACATTGTCGTTTAAACCATAACTCTCGACCATCTTGCGTAGCTCGGGCTCTTGCTCTCCTTCACCAATGATTAGCGCTTTCCACCGAAGTTGCTTGAGCTGGGCTAGAGCTGAAATAAACACATCCAAGCCTTTACCGTGAACCAGTCGCCCAATGTAGCCAATGACAAAGAAGCCTTGTTCTTTTATGTCGATGGTTTCTGCAGAAATATCAGTTAAGTCGTCGATTTCTCCGATATCCACTCCATTTGTAATGAGGCGTAATTTCTTGCTTAACCCTGGAATGTTGACCAAGGTTTCCATTAAACCGTCGGATAAAGGCACGACCCGGTCAAAAAATGGGAAGATCAGCCGATCCAATATTTCATATATTCTAAGTTTGAAGTCAGGGTCTTGAGTCCAACCGTGGGGTGTGGAAATAATTTTGCACCTTAGACCGATAGTTGCAAATAAAGCAAACAGATCAGTTTTGTAACCGTGTGAGTGAATAATGTCTATGTTATTTTCTTGCACGAACTTTCGTAGTCTTAATACGGCATCAAAGCTGTATTTTCCACTCGATTTAAAGGTTACCGCCTCAAAGCCAAGCTTTCTGGACTCTTCGCATAAAGGTGCTTCGTCGGTTGCATCGTCTACGATAGCAGCAACCAATGGGCAAATTTTCGCTGGGTCAAAGTACTTAATTAAAGAAAGAATCCACCTTTCTGCACCGTAGAGACCGGAGGAACTTCCCAGCTGAAGGACTTTTAATGGATGATGCATAGTTGTCAAAGGTTGATTGAAAGAAAAGCTACGCTTAAAGAGTAGCCCATATACGTCGCTTGATGTCCAAAAGTACTTCATCATAAGGTCTGTTGGCATCGATAAGCTCTACTGCTCCGCCGCCTTTAAGGTTATTGACGGCCAGTGCCTTTATTTTGTGGGCTTCTAGACTCAAGTCGGTTTTTCTTTTTCGCAACTCATCGATTTCAACTTGTAATACGTAGATACGGTCGGGAAGCTCAATATTTTGATAGATCTCGGCTTCTTGTTCGGCAAGGGTCGATCCTGCGAAGTGGATGCTCTTGCCGAGCCTAGGCCCATCCATAGGTTCGGCCATATCGTGAAAATCTTTTAACGGATAGCGATCAGTGATGACTACCAAGCCAGCATTAGCGTCTTTATGAGACCTAATATTGATGGCTTGTCGGGTTCTTGCAACATGCATCCAAAAATTGGCTTCTATCCATTGATCGACATTATCTAGCCCCAGTTTTCTTAGGACTCGCTTAAGATTAAACGTCAGTGTATTTCGTGGCCCCTTCGGAATACCGTAGTAATATTGCTTAACAAAAAGCTTCCACGATAGCCATTTTTGCAAATCGGCTATCAATGTAGATTTTCCTGAGCCATCAGACCCAACTATGGAAAAAATCTTTCCAGGTCCATTCATTGTCTTGCGCTTATACGTTTTAAGATTTCTAATTATGGGTAATTCAGCGACAAAAAATAGAAAATACTGCCAGTAGATAAGTGGGCTTTTGTTTCGTCGGTAACTTTTAAGGCCAGAAAGAATCGCAATTTGGGTTTTTAAAATGTCGTTGGCGGTTAACTTTTTAGCCTTATAAATTTCAATAAAGTGAGTAAAAATACGTTCGTCAAGCGGGAGCTGGCTTTGCTTAAGAAATTCCTTAAATTTGGATAAATCACTTTGGGAGATTAGCTCGAAAAATTCATTTTCTATATCGTTGGGGAACGCGGTATAAAAGCCTGATGTACGGTCTTTAATCGCATGCTTTAATAATGAAATTATATCAGTTTTCATATGAGCCCTAATGATTAATAGCATTAGTTCAATTTCAGGGCAGGGTATACGGACATTGTCCTTCATGGTGAGGTTATTAAGCACAAAGTCTTCTAGCGGTAGGTGGTGGTTTTTAATATATTTTTGGCCGAGAACCAAGTAGTGGTGCAAATGAAAATGAATAAAGCTACCGGTATTTTGGTCAAATCCTAAATAGTCTGCCATGCCGGGAAATTGCTTTTCGGGCGGCGAAATTATTTTTTTAAAATCATAGCGATCAAAAGCAGCTTGAAGTTTACTTTTGTCATCAATATGTACGAGTACATCGAGGTCGGTTTTACCGGCAAGTGCTGCGTCGAGGTGCTCGTTGCTTTTCCAGTGGCAATAACGAATACCTTTTTCATTTAGGTGCTCAAAAAAATGTTTACAAATATCTAACATACTTTATGTACCACTATGTCTATGTCGCTGCAAAAGGCATCGTTGTTGGAGTTAATCAGTTTCGGATTTATAAAGTATTAAAACTTAACGGTTTTTCTGATTGAACGTAAGTAAAAGGGTGATAGAAAATCCACCGTAGTCGACATTATAGTTGCTTATTTTGAACAGCCTAGTGCAAAGGATTGTAAAACTGTAGATTTATTCAGCCCTTAGGGGCTTATCTCTGAGAGAATTGCCCGTGTTGAGGCTAAATCAATCCATTCATTGATATTTATGGAGCTGTAATCAAGCTTTTATGCCGAAATTTACATGACTTGATCGTTGGATTGGATTGGATTGGGACGTGTTTATATATGTTTAAAAAAGGTTCAAATTTAGTACTACTTTAGCTTTGCTGGGTGCTCGTTGTTACAATGATCGACTACACTTAATATCGGATGGAAAAAGAACAATCCTTGTTAACTCCATGGATTAGTTGTCAGTTACCTTCGTTGTGGGAATATTAGTAGTGGGCGGACAAACAATCCTGTTGACAGTAGATGTTGAAGACTGGTTTCAGGTTGAAAATTTTAAGCAAACCATTGATTTTTCCGATTGGGAAGGTTGTGAATGGCGCTTTGAAAAGGGCACTCGTGTTCTATTAGATTTGTTTGCTCAATGTAAGGTTTCAGCGACTTTCTTCATTCTAGGTTGGAATGCTGAACGAGCACCCGATTTAGTGCGCGAAATCCAGGACCGTGGGCATGAAGTAGCCTCTCATGGTTTCCACCACGATTTATGTTCAAACCTGGGTCAAGATGACTTGCTTAGTGATCTGAAGCGAACCAAAGAAGTCTTGGAACATATTTGTGGTTCTTCAGTTCAAGGCTATCGTGCCCCTTCTTTTTCGATCTCAGATAATGTGATTACAGCGTTAAAGCAGTTAGGTTACCAGTATGATTCTAGTTTCGATAGTTCCGGACTAAATTCTCGCCATGGGAAACTAGATCTGAGTGATTTTCGTAAAACGGGCTTTGCCTACACGGATCCCGATGGTTTTTCTGAAATACCGGTAAGCAATCTTCAGTGGGGGAATTCGATTATACCGTGGGGCGGTGGAGGTTATTTCCGATTATTTCCCGCCAGTATTTTTAATTGGGGGGTACGCAATATTTTAAAGGCCAATAACGGCTATGTCTTTTATACCCATCCGTGGGAATTTGACCCGCAGCAACCCAGAGTGAATAAAGCATCTTTGAGTAATCGATTTAGGCATTATGTTAATCTTGGCCGTACAGAGCAGAAGCTTCACAGCTTGATAAAGTCGTTTGATCAGGAAAACTTTATGAGCTGTAAAGACTATTTGTTATCTTTGAGTACGGTGGGATCAGTTGTATCACCACCCAATCCGATTATGTCCGGTGACGCTGTATCAAAACTTTCGAAACCGAATGAGTCTGTTGAGACGCCCTCTTCATGAAGGCACAAATAAAATCTTTAAGTTATGGCGCCTTAGCGGCGCTAGGGGCACCACACAGAGTTCATCGGTTTTTAAATAAAGGCCAGATTTCTGTTTTGATGTATCACGGGGTGGTTGATCAAACGCCGGTGTTGCCTGATTGGTGTTTGGTCGATTCGATTTCTTTTCAAAATCAAATGAAATACCTTAGACAGTACTTTAATGTTGTCTCACTTGCCGAAGCCGAGAAAATGTTAAGTAACGGCAGTGTCGAGGGGCCAACGGCTGTCGTTACGTTTGATGATGGGTACCAGAACAATTATGATTGTGCGTTCCCTATTCTTTGCCAAGAAGAGATACCGGCGACAATATTTTTGACTACCGGTTTGATTGGCTCAGACTCAACGGTTTGGACAGGGCGCTTGCACAATGTGTTTGCTAAAACTCGGCATCCCAGCGTTGAGTGGAGAGGAAAAACCTACCCGCTATCTTCCGTAGCGAATAGAAAGGCATCGCTCGATTTCATTAAATGCGCCTTAAAGCGAGAGCCACACTCTACGCTTGAAGCTGAAATTAAAAAACTTGAATTTGCATTGTGCGAGAGTGGACAGCTGGTTATCGATGCGAGTTCTCCTTATAGAATGTTAAATATGGAATCCGTGCATCGTCTGGCAGATCACCCATTGATTGAATTTGGTGCACATACACTGAGTCATCCGATACTCAGTAATTTACCCTATGCCGAGCAACAATACGAAATATTTCAATCTATAGAGGCCGTAGAGTCTTTTACAAAAGAGGGATGTCTAGCGTTTGCTTACCCCAATGGCGAAAGCGGAGACTACAATAGTGAAACCTTATCAATATTGGAGAAAACAGATATTAAGGTATCGCTAACTACCATTGAAGGCTCCTGTAGTGCTTCCTCGCATTCCTTAGAGTGGAAACGATTTGGGGTTGGGTCTGATATGAATATGGCCGCCTTT
>JAJRPK010000463.1 GCA_024280785.1 Gammaproteobacteria bacterium | reverse complement strand
TAGATGGATCTCTTATAGGTATTACCTGGGATTGATCTGAACGCTCAAACGCATAATAGCGAGTCACAATGGCATCAACCCGATAGAGCGGCTCTACACCAACCTGACTCGCGGCATCGTTCCATGTAAACAGCTTGGCTTGCAATTGCCAGGCATCGCCCTCAACGGTGGCTCGCCATATCTCGCCTTGATCTGACGACAACTTGACCGAATAAGTTTGATCATCTATTGCTATAAACTGAAGATCGGCAATCGGACTATTGGCTTGAGGTGAGGCAAAGCGCAATAAGTCGTAACCCAGTAACACCAAAAAACTCAAACCCATGACACTCAATAGTGCAGCTGTGCCTCGCAACCAGTGCAAGATCCAACCATGCTGATGCCTTAGCAACGCATGTGTTAGGAAGACCATCGCCAACATCGGTAGGACCAGCAGTATCGCAACAACTAAAAGGCTCACTGTATACTCACACTAAATGACATGCTATTTATTTTAAGTACCCATTCTTTAGCGATCTTTACCGATTTTTAACGCTCTTTACCACTTTTTATCGATGACACGACACTTTTTCTAACACCACCTCTAACATCGCAGCAGGGCTATGCTAGCGCCACGAGACTATCATCAATTAACTTGGAAATTCCGCCATCAATACCGCGACCAGATTCTAGCTCGTCTAGCAAATACTCGGCACTGATCAACGCATCAGCTAAAGTTTCAAGTGCTTCCTGACTGTTTTCATCGGGATTTTTGTATTCTTCGTCTATTGATACGGAACACTTTTTCATTAATTCACTGGCATTGGCAATCCCTACCATATCAAAAGCACCACTTAAGATATTCAGTGTATGGCTTACATTGGCAATATGTTCACTATCAAAATTAGATTCCAAGTACGACGTTAGCGATCGTTTGGCCAAGCCAATGTTAGCTTTTGCCTCGCGGTATAAACTCACCTGCGCCTGCTGCAATAGCCCTCGAGCCACCGTAGCATTTTTATCGGCATCGACATTTTGGTCGACTAAAGAACCCGTCAATAGTGCGCTTTCAACATAAAGCATCATATTGGCGACATCTAACAATTCCTCTTGTTCTGGCACACGATCACGCCAAGAAGCAATCGTTTCTACCGACTCAGTAATGACTTTCGCCGCAACGGAAAAACTCCCCATACTCAACACGGCGGCAATCCGCTCACAACTTTCAATCAATGCCGCAATATCTGAATTTTCGCAAACTCCACTTTCCGACATCATATCAAGTATCCGCTTAGCTCCTCCCAGCTCCTCTTCAATGGCAGCTAACATCGACAATAAAGCTTTATGTGTACTTCTCTCCATAGCCTGACGTTGTTCAACAATAGTATTGTCGCTCACAGACACTTCACCAAAGACTGCCAAACTACTCAAGTCGGTACAATGGTTATGTTCTGAATCTACCAGTAAAAGCAAAAAAGTCAGTTCGCGAAGAACTGGCACTTCCGGCAA
Source organism: Gammaproteobacteria bacterium (assembly GCA_024280785.1). Lineage (GTDB taxonomy): Bacteria > Pseudomonadota > Gammaproteobacteria > Pseudomonadales > UBA7434 > UBA7434. The sequence continues at coordinate 2,260 of JAJRPK010000463.1, read as the reverse complement.
AGTGTTAGCTCCCGCAACGGGGTCTTTTTCTAATATCTTCAAGCTTCTATCAAACTTCGCAAAGAAATATCTTCGCTGTGACGTTAGCTCTAACTGCCCGTTGCTTAGCGCTTCGATATACCGTTTTACTAACCGCCAAACTATCGCAGTTTTAGAATCGGCACACAACTTGATGCATCGGCTTGCCACTCGGTCTAGCAAAACCAATTTCGCGCTAACATCATCGTCACGCAACATCCCAATTAATCCAGTTTGATACATCTGCCGCAGACGACGGAAAGTTGAGCTGAGCTCTGCAGGGGGCTGACTCGTTTCTGCCGTAGCCTCTGCATAATTTTTTTCAACTTTTAAGTTGTAGCTAAAACCCGCTAGTTCACTTTCTGCAATAAAAGTAGAAAATCCCGCACTGGCTAACGAATAAAAACACGGGGCCAGCAATAACGGTGAGGTAACACCTGTTAAACAGATGTATTCAAAAAATCTAGGCAAAAGATAGGCGCTGCTAAACAATGCTTGATATTCTTTTTCACTAATACTTTTCCTCGCGTTGCAAACCTTCTCTATCGCTTGCCTCAGTTGTTCGGCTAAGTCTGCTGCTACAGGTAAATCAAGCATGGTGAACACACCTTTAACTTCACCTAGCTGTGCCGACAATCGCTCAGCAAGCACCTTCGCAGGGTCTTGGTCGTTAAGGCTTTGCTCAACCAACGTATCCAGTTGTGACGAAACACGAGAAAGTGCTTCAATCAGCTCAGGTTCGATCATTTCCATGGAGCTATTTGAAAACTGATTATTAGCCGTTAAAGAAGAAGAGTTTGTCATGATATTTCCTGAAGAAGCTGTCGCGTTCACTGTCTGTCTCTCTTTTTTTGACCTAAGCCCAAACGATTGACCGAGCCTGGGATTATCGATTAACTATCTTAGTTAGTATGTACCACTACAAATCGGTTTTCTGTGCTGACGGCAAGACTCGCGCTCTAAGATCTTTCCGACCGTTGAAATACATCATTAGTCGATCGCGTCAACGTTCAAATAGTATGAATTTAAACCCGTTACAATGAGTATAGATAAATTGTGATCGCCCGCACGTCTAGACAGCAATTCACTACCGACCTTCAGCTCCAGTTGTGATCAATCTCATGTTTTGCCTTTAGGCACTTCAGCACTATGTTGCTTCTGTTTACAATATCTTGAGTCATAAAATAAACTTACTTTCTTTTCTCGAAACGGTATCTAAACGGTTGTTTTTTATACGCATTATGCACATAAAAGTAAATACATTATTAGATAAGGTCTATACTTTTAGCTGTTATAGGCAAAAGCAGCACTCGTTAGTGCCTGTCACACCGCTGCCTCTAATCTAACTGGAAGGATTTTTTATGCAGCCCATGACCACGACTCAAGCACTCTATTCCAATTTTTTGGGTGACGCCCCGGATTGGTACAAAAACTCCATTATTTTCTTTTTAATTGTCAACCCTATATTGCTTGTCACTGCTGGGCCATACATCACTGGTTGGTTGCTTATATTAGAGTTTATTTTTACTTTGGCGATGGCGCTTAAATGTTATCCACTTCAAAGTGGAGGCCTTATAGCTATGGAGGCCATCGTTTGCGGCATGGCTTCTCCAGATAATGTCCTTCACGAAATAAAGATAAATCTACCGGTGATCTTGCTACTCGTCTTTATGGTGGCAGGCATCTATTTTATGAAAGACTTGCTGCTATTCGCATTTACTAAACTGCTGACAAACGTAAAATCCAAAACTACATTGTCTTTTTTGTTTTGTGCGGTAGCTGCTTTTCTATCAGCCTTTCTCGATGCTCTTACCGTAATAGCCGTTATTATCAGCGTTGCTATAGGCTTCTACGCTATTTTCCATAAAGTAGCATCCGCTATTGGCTACAGCGAAGAAGGTGGTGAAAGCAGCAATTCAGGAGGCAAACAAGATGATAAAATTCAAGACCTTCATCGTGATGACCTCGAACACTTCAGAGGTTTTCTTCGAGATCTGGTAATGCACGCCGCTATAGGTACCGCCTTAGGAGGGGTTTGCACTCAGGTAGGTGAACCTCAAAATCTGGTTATCGCCGGTCAGTCAGGCTGGAATTTTATCGAATTTTTTCTCCGTATGACGCCTGTCACCTTACCTGTGCTCGTCGCAGGCTTAACGACGGTCGTAGTGTTAGAAAAAACTGGCTGGTTTAACTACGGATGGAAAATCCCTGAGTCTGTCCGCGAAATTTTGGTCAACGATGC
>JAJRPK010000462.1 GCA_024280785.1 Gammaproteobacteria bacterium | reverse complement strand
CGGCTGCGGATGCTAAAAATGTTCCAGCAATGGGTGCATTTGGTCTAGCGGCATTGTTCGGTGGATTGGTAGCGGTTGCTGCTCGTCTTCGACGTCGTGTGAGCTAAGTTAGCTTTGTTAGTCGTAATGACTAACGTTTAAAAAAACCCCGCATAGCTTTGCGGGGTTTTTTTTCGCTCAAGATTATGTTGTCTACAAAATATTCGGGCATAGACAACAGTGTGAATTAATACTTTGTAGTTTGCCTGATCGGGTTCGTGAGCTTTAGAGTAGTTTATGGTCGACGCTAGCAAGGTAGAGTTGCTGCCCACGAAACGATAACGTACCGGCTTCCTTTAGTAACTGCTTTTGCTTCGTGTAAATAGCGATGATCCGAGGGGAAGATAACGAGATCGCCTTGTCGCGGAGAATAGGTGTAATTAAAATAATTGAATAGCAAGTCACCGCCATCAAAATCATCGTTAAGGTAGAGAAGCAGGCTAATATCGCGGTCAACCTTTTTCTCCCACTTTTTAAGATTAGGGTTAAAGACTTCCGAGTCTGAATGTTGGTGATAATAGTCGCCGGAACCGTAATGCATTAGTGTAGGCGGTGTGAAGTGTTTAATTTGAAGGTTCATTTCTGCCGCAGCAATGTTTAATAGTTTTTCGACGAGAGAGACGAGAGTTGAATGTTTATTGCCCATATCAATTGCTGACGACTGCCGTTCGAGAGATGTGGGCTCAGTATTCTCTTTATGACTAACCGCTAAGCGCTTGCTGTCTTGCTTGGCAGCATAGGAAACAAGCTGTTGACATTGCTTAACATTGAGAGCGCCTTTTTTAATAATTACGCCGTGAGGGGGCTTTCTATGTTGTTTGTTAGAGCCGCAGCATTTAGAAAATGGTTTTCCTTTGCCACAAAAGCAGGGGCTGCCGGGCTGGGAGAAGTATGGGCTGGGGAACAGAGCGGAAGCCATGGCTGATTATCTCTTAAAACACCGTTTGAATAGGGCTGTTGTTTATCGGGAACTGTAGTTATTTTACAGGACAAATTTTAGGTTAATATTGCTTAGTTGTGGCACTTTAAGTCATCTTATTTTGATTTGAGCCGAGATGACTAAATTGATCAAACGACCTGCTATTAAATTAGCTTTGACTCTGCGTTATTTGCTTTGAGATTACGGTACAAGGGTGTAGAATCCGCTGCAACGTTAAGGGTGATAAAGGATATAAGCGCCAATTATTAGCTAAGATATAAATTATAGATATAAATTATAGATATAAACGATTGACACAGAACGATCGAGTAATATGAACCAACTCAAAAAACGTAACATAAGCATAGCTAGCATAGACATAGCATAGATAGGCAATGCCTTTTTCGCTGTAACGTTTTTGTCCGACTTACTTCCGTGATGAAACTTCAGCTAACTTCAGCTAACTTTAGCTATGAAATACTGAGTAGCTAAAGTTTGTAGCTAAAGTTTGTAAAAGCAGCAATTAGTGGTTGGTCTTTCATTAGATAAAATAAAAAACTCCGAACGAGAGTTTTAGTGTCTTTTAAAAGCTATTTATTTAGCTTTTTGCGCTAATAAAGACATATTGAATTTATCTGCAATTTAAATTGCGAGCGTAATAACTTACCTTTCACGCCGTTTTTGCCAAGATAAAACATTTAAGTTATCACCATTCAATAATACGGTTTTTCATAGGAATACACAGATGGCCTTTAGTCCATACAAAACACCAGTATTATCGGGCGTAATGTATTTATTTATTGTCGTTGTGGGGGCGTTACCTACAACCTTGTTTGGACAAGACATCGAAGAGGTGGTGGTTCAAGCGGAGCGTCAAAACAATTCCACCATGGATTTAACCGAATCAGTGGATGCCTTTGACCTGGAAGATTTAGAAACACACCAAATTGCCGGATTTGCTGATATCTCGAATGTGGTGCCGGGACTCACGGCCTCTCCCTCAGGTGCACAAGGATTACGTTTCACACTTCGTGGCATAGGTGCTAGAGATAGCCAGCTTGGAGTGGAGAGTAAAGTCGGGCTTTATGTTGATGGTGCATTTCTGGGCCGCGCCAGTGGCTTGGTATTTGATATCGTTGATCTGGAATCGGTTGAAGTGCTTAAAGGCCCTCAAGGTTTTACTTATGGCCGTAATGCAATTGGCGGTACGATAAACTTAATTACAGCCAAGGCCAGCGTTGAAGAGTTCTATGGCAAAATCGATATTAAAGTGGGTAATTTTGCTCGTCGAAATGTAACCGGTATTGTTAATGTACCCATTTCAGACACTTTTGCACTACGAGCGAGTGCTTTTACCAATCAGGCGGACGGTTGGGTTGAAAACAAAGGCCGGGGTGTTGATTGGGGTGGCTATGACCGTACTGGATTTAGGATCGCGGCCCGCTGGCATGCCAGTGAAAGCGTTACCGTTGATTATGCCTATGATCGAGCAGACTTTGTTACCCAGCCTGTATTTTACCAGCCGCAGTTTATAGAAGGGGAGCAATCATTTGACAAGGCCGACTATGACGACGTCCCGGGTAATATAGCTACTTTTTTGAGCGATGCAAACGGATCTTTGATATTTCAGACCCCTTTGGGAGCCGGTAGGCTAGATGAGGGCGGCTCTACATTAAGAGAGATTGAAAATAGTACCACGGATGCCGACGGTCACTCATTGGTGGTTGAATGGGGGTGGTCAGAGCTGCATACGTTAAAGTTGATTGGCACTTACAGAACCTCAGAAGTTAACAATACGTTTTATTTCTTCCCCGATGTATCGAGTGCGACGGACCTTCAATCTGCCATTAGGAGACTTCCACGCAAATCGGTTCTCGAGTCTATAGAGGGGGGCCTTCTTTTTAGTGCTTCTCCTGTTTCGCCGGGTAGTTCGGTATGTACGCCGGACGCTATTGCGGCTCCGCCAACGGCGGGGTTTTTAAACCTGTCTGTTTTAGGGATCAGTGAGGCGTTGGGTACGGCAGCAGGGCAGGCCTATTATGATGCACTGGCGTTTGAAGTCCAGAATCCAGTGACTAACCCTGAGTGTGGGCCGACAGCAAATTTTCTGGCTTTGCTTCCACAGGCTGTAGGCTTGTACCGCGTTGGTGATTTTTTCAGTTCTGTGTTTTCGAGCCCACCAGGAGGGTTGGCGGCGTTAAGAGATCACAAGCAGTTTAGTATAGAGCTGCGGCAAGCAGGTTCTTTTCTAGATGATCGCTTGGAATATATTGCCGGGGTATACTATTTTAATGAGCGTACTGGTAACGGCCAAACACTGAACAACAACGATGGCACGTTAGATATTGCAACTGAATTGTATCTTGATGTTGTGGAGCTGTTAGATTTTGGCTCAATTACTGGCACTGACGTTAATAATTTTGGCTTTAGCTTTATTAGCTTAAACCGGTTAAATACCGATGCGTTAGGCCTGTACTCTGACTTTGTGTACACACCGCTATGGTTAGACGAGCGGCTTCATGTAACGCTAGGCGTGCGATATTCTAGGGACGAGCGCAGTTTAGAGAGGCAAGGGCTACAGTCTATTTCACTGGAGCCTCGTGGTGATTTGCAACGCGAATCCGGTATTTGGGAGAGTGTGGACCCACGATTTAAATTGGCATACGACATAACCGAAGATGTTATCGGCTATCTAAGCATCACCAGCGGCTTCCGTGGAGGTAATTTTAATGTTGATGCCAGAGATATTCCGCCGCAAGTTGGGCAAGCCGCATCAGCGGGTATTGAGTTTGACGAAGAATCTCAAATCGCTTATGAAGTTGGCTTAAAAGGCCCGTTTTTTAATGGCTTGGTCGATATGGAACTGGCCATGTTTTATTACGATATTAAAGATGGTCAGGAGACCGTTATATTTCCGACCTCACCAATTTCACGAGCGGTTGTCAATGCCGATGGATATGCGTTTGGTATTGAAGCGGACACTACTTGGCATTTCACCGATGAGTTATCTTTTACCGCTAACTGGGCATTGTTGCGTTCGGGGTCCGATTCATATATTACGCCCTTTGCCCCTGACTTTTCTGTACTGGTTGAGTCGCTGGGCAGACCGTTGGACCCAACAGATAATGAATATAGACAGCTAATTGCCCAGTGTAGTGGTGGCCTTAGACGACCTAACTTTGCACTCGGCCAGTGTCTCGAGCGCAAAAGCAACTTTGGTGCACCGGTTAGTTCTTGGCAAACATCGCTAGATTATCGTTTACCAACGAATTACGGCGAATTTTTCTTTCACCTGGGTTACAGCTATAAAGATGCGTTTTTTGTCAATGACACTTTAAAAGTTGATTCGCGTAATGTCTGGGAGCTTAGAGTCCAAACGCAATTTGATACGGATTCAGGTGTTGCGCGTGTTGCATTGTGGTCGCAAAACTTATTTGATAACGAGTATCAAGTGCAAAAATTTGAGTTAAATGCTATCGCGCTCGATATAGCGTCGTACGGGCAACCGCGGACGTTTGGCATCAATGTGATTTACGAGTGGCTGTAGCTCTGTATTAGAATTGCATAGATATCAATCGAAATGAGATGACCTGATAGATATTCAGTCGATGGATTATAAATTATTTTATAGATTTTATAGATGAAGCGCAGAGATAGATAAATGTTTGCATACAAAAAAGTATTTCCAGTATTCCCGTTGTTATTTTTATTGGTCTCTAGCATGGCCTGGAGCCAAGCATATATCGGTATTAACTATGCTAGTTTGTCCTATGAGCAATTGGGTGTAGAAACGGCGGGCCTTGGACCAAGTAACCCGCCCTTTAATATTATTTCGCAGGAAGGCGGTGGTGAACGGGCGTCTCCCTTTCGTGATTTAAATGTAGAGTTGCAGACGGCCAGTGTCAAATATGGTTACTCAATTTTTTCCTGGTTAAGTATGGAGGTTCGGGCTGGGTTCGGCACCAGTAAAAAATTATTGAGGGATTATGCTGAGAAACCTAGAACGCGAAATGTGCAGATACCTAATTGTGACGTGAATGGGAACAACTGTATTGACGATACATTAAGAAACGCTGCTACTGGTGAGCTCGATCCTATTGGTGGTGTCAAAAAAACTAATATTAACGTTACCCTGACGGAAACTAAACGGAGGAATGCCGAGCTGCTTAATAAATATTACTACGGTGCTTATGTGCGATTGGGTGGAAACTTCCGAAAGGCGATTGTGTCACCCTATCTATTGTTTGGGTATACGCGGGGCTCGTTTGAAGTGGCGGCTACTTCGGGTACCGGTGGCGGACATGTTAATAGCAATAGCTATGGTATAGGGGCTAATATCAAAATAATGGATCAGCTGTTTGTTAATATGGAATACTTGGACTTGTTTAGTTCTTCAAATATTAATGTTTCCAAAAGTTGGGGTTTGGGCTTAGAGTATAGATTGTAAGTTGAGCATCGGTGAATTGAAATTCATAGCGCACTAAAACTCATCCTGACGATCGCTTATTCGGGGTCGGCAAGTTTTAATAGCTGTTTACCTTGATTGCTGCCGTCGAATAAGCGCAAAAAAGTTTTTGGAAAGTTTTCAAAACCTTCTTGAATATCTTCACGCCATCGTAGTTTTCCTTCTGTTAGCCATTGAACTAAATCGGCAGTGGCGGTCTCTACCTCGGGCATAAAATCAAACATAATAAAACCCTGCATCTTTATTCGTTTTGAGATAAGCATAAAGAGATTGCTCGGGCCGGGTTTAGGATTCTCATCGTTATATTCCGAAATGGCTCCGCACAAAATAAAGCGTGCGTAATCTGCGGCATTTTCTATTGCGGCTTCAAGGGTGTCGCCACCGACATTATCAAAAAACAGGTCGATGCCATCGGGACAGATCTCATGGAGTCGTTCGCTGATATTTTCGTTTTTATAATCGATTACGGCATCGAGTTTTAAATCGTTGACTAACCAATCGCATTTATCTTTGCCGCCAGCAATGCCAATGACGCGGCAGCCCTTGATTTTGCCAATTTGCGCAACAGCTGACCCCGTTGCTCCCGCAGCGCCAGAAACCAGCAGCGTCTCGCCTGCCTTAGGCTCACCAATGCGAAGCAAGCCAAAATAACCCGTGAGAGACGTTGCTCCCAGCACACTTAATGCAATGCTGGGAGGCGTGCCTGCAGGCAGAGGACTAGGAGGAAACATGCTGTCTGGCCCCAAAACAACGTGCTCTTGCCAGCCGAGAATGCCTTGTACCAGAGTTCCAACGGGCAGTTCGGGATTTTCAGATACGGTGACTTGGCCAATTCCCGATGCTCGCATCGGTTCGTTGAGTGCAACGGGAGGGAGGTAGCTTGGTTTGTCATCCATCCAGCCGCGCATCGCAGGGTCAAAGCTCATCATTAAGCTTTTAACCAGTACTTCACCCCGAGACACATCGGGTACAGGCATATCAACGGAAACAAGTTTGAAATCATCTTCGCGAACCATTCCACAGGGCCGCTTTACCATTAGCCATTGTTGATTTGCCATAATCGTATTCTCTCTAGTGTGCCTAACAAAAAGCTTATTAATAAATAGAAGGCAGAAAAATTTTCATCATGGGTTGAGGGTAACTCGAATGTCCGGTTTAAAACAATGGCATTGGCTATCGCTTATGTAAACATCATTGTTTTGTAAGTGTATAGCTTGTTGTGCTGATAATAATTGTGCCGACATCATGGGTGCTGACTAGAATGGCACGGATCGGAGCTAAAACACTGCCACTTAAGTGAGTACCATTCGGTGCTGACTATATTATGGAGGGTGCATTAAAATCTAATTTGCACAATAAATTATTGTCGCATTAGACTATTAATAAGTGGTAGAGCCATAGAGGGATAATCACTAATAATACTATCGACGTTTAACTTAAACAGTTTTTTAATAAGCTTGGGGTCGTTCACTGTCCACACAGAAAGATGAATTTTATGCTGCTTAATCTTCTCAATAAAGGACGGAGTACACAGCGACTCGTGGATGCAAAAATAGTCGCACTTCAGTGCAATAGCTTGCTTTAGAGCAGGTTTTTTGTAACTGATAGCACCGAGACGAATGTGGGGGGAGTGGACTTTAAGCTGTTCAAGCAATTTGTAATCAAATGATGTGCATATTATTCTCTTTGCCGATACTCGGGTTGGAAACATTAACCCTATTTTTTCTACCATTAAATCGACATCGGTCTTCTTGTCTGATTTTATTTCTAATTGATAGCGCTGTATTTCGGGCGTATGCTTCAAATAATTTTTCAGCGTAGGAGTGCCACAGCCAGATTTTCTCGGCCAAGTGGGGCCTACTTTTCGATTATCCAATTTAGCGAGTTCGCGGGCAGTAAGAAGCGAGATGGGACGATTGATACCGGCAGTTCGCGTAGCATTGCGGTCGTGGATTACGACTAGCTGATCGTCAGCCGAAAGCCGAAGATCAATTTCCACATTTCTCGCACCTCGTTCAATAGCATGGCGGGCACCGGCGAGTGTGTTTTCAGGCGCTTCACCGGCCGCACCCCTATGTCCGAACAGTATCACTTGCGTCTCCTTTAGCTCTTATTCAGCTAGCGAATTTCCAGACAAGTTTAGCGTATCTTTTGTTGTCGGACGAGAGGGTCTTTGATCTCCTAGTGGCGCTTGGTGATGCTGACTATGTGTGATCTCTGACTGTTACGTCGGTGATGACTACTATTGCCGTAACAGCAGCGTTGCTGTCCATAGCGCGAGGAATGCGACCTTACTGGTCTTGTTGGGTAGTCACTATGTGTCGAATAACCACTGTATGTTGAATAGTTGCGATATTTTGAAGAGTGGCGGTAGCGTGACTGTGCTGATGACTGATAATTATTGTACTGTTTGTAACGGTATCTTTTGCCGTGCCGATTGGAATGGGTAAAGCGGTTGTTCGAGCGATGGTCTATGTAACGGGAGCCATGACGATTTTGATGCAAGTTACGGGAGTAAATGTTTAAGCTTAGTGAGCTGCCACGATCTCCGTAACCACTGTGGATAGGATGTCTAACTTCGGCAAATGCAGCGGATGATAGTAAAAGGCCGCAAGCCAGAGCGGTGAGATTACGTTGCCATCGATTTCTCTTCGAACGTTTAGCTGTGACGATCATAGAGTTCTCCTCATAAGGCAGGGATAAATGAGAAAAGTAGCCGAGATAAATGCTGCCTTTGGGCCATTATACGTATATAAGCTGAATATAAGCTGAACATCTGGCTGCTTGGAGGCTTGTATATTTTCGGCGTTCAACAAAGCTGCGTTTACTAAGAGTTTCTTTTGTTATTGCGAAGGGCGTAATTAAAGGGTGCAGAAAAATAGGGATATATTGGGGATTATCAGGAGAGTCTAACGATAATTATTGGTCTTTATTTTTTTGATTGTTCGGTTTGTTTTTTCTAACCATAGCAATTTAATTATTCAAATACGGCAACGGCTAATTCGATGTGCTCAACAAGTTGAGTGTTATTTTCATCAGTATTTTCATCGTTAAGCCCCAGCCGGTCATAGGCTTTAACGGTAGATAAATCAATTTGGGCGAGAGGGTGATCGGTACCTGCGGCACTTTGTAGCGTAGCCGCCGTTACCAAATCAGCATAATCTGCAGAAGGTGCATCGCGTTGAAAGTCCATATATTGCAGGGGGATATCGATCAATTCTTTAGGAAAGTCCCACGCCTTGAGAATTCTGCTGCCGATATCAGAGTGCACGGCATCGATAACGCCATTCAAAGTGCCAACATCGCTAAGTAACTTTCTGTTGTCTTCGGCATAGGTGAGGATAGGTAAAACACCGATCCTATGGGTAAGTCCCGCCAAACTCGCCTGGCCCTCTTGAAGTTTGGTGCAGTGACGCGCTAGCACCTGAGCAATTCCAGCGATTTCCATGCTCTTGGCCCAGCTATGCCGGAGTAAAGTGTCGACTATTTCTGTTGTAGCTTGAAACATCTGGGCCATTGCAAGGCCGGTTGCTAAATTACAGGTGTAGTTAACACCAAGGCGAGTGGTCGCCATTTGCAGGCTTTCAATGGCAACACTGCCCCTAAAAAGGGGGCTATTTGAGACTTTAATAATACGGGCAGTGACAGCGGCATCTTTTTCAATAACACTACATAGTGAAGGAATGCTGACATTGGGGTCCTCGGCAGCTTCACGAACATTCAGTGCCACTTCGGGAAGCGTAGGTAAAGTCAGGCGGTCACTTTCCAAGGCTTCGATCAGCGACGAACGAACTTGCTCGATCAATTCAGACATGTGTGTTGGTACTCTCTCCGTTACTAGCAACGTGTATCGATGATTGAGTGGCGGTATCTCTGACCAAGGAAGCCTATACCCATTATAAAATAAGGTAGCCGTTTAGTTGTCAAAGGTGTCAATTATATTCTCTTCTTTAGGTATAGCATAAGGAAGTGGGAGTAAGGAGAGCGGGCGACTGTCTTTTGCATTTTTCGCACCGTCGATGGTAATTTTGAATACAGATTGTTCAGTGATTGGTATGTTTTTGATCACCGCGAGACCACCCCATGTTCCCTCAGTACTTTCAATGGCATTCACGACCACGCCTACTAACTTGTCATTGCCATCGATAATGCTATTACCTGGTTGCAAAGAAGGTCCCTTATGGGACGAAAGATTAAATCGATAGCAGCGTCGCTTTACTTGGCCCCGATATTTCATTCTGGCGATAATCTCCTGGCCGGTATAGCAGCCCTTGGAAAAGCTAATGCCGTCAAGTTGGTCGAGGTTTAGCATTTGGGGAATGAACTCGCCCACAGTCTGTGGTTGTATAAATCCAATGCCGGCATCGATCAATCGCTGTTCCCACTGTGCTGACCCTGACCAAACGGGTACAGATTTCAAGGATTGCAGTGAGCTTATAAGAGTGCTTAGTTGTGGTCGATTTATCCAGACAATCGTACCAACAGATGGAATAGAAAGACTGAGGAGTCGCGTTGGTGGCAGCGGCTTTTTATCGCATTCCTTATCGACGACCAACAAGTTTTCGACGTCGCCCAGAATTTTACTGGTTAACGATGTCGTATTAAAGCCAAAGGCAGCGTAGCGGGTGGACATATTTTCGAGTGTTACTTTAGAAAAAACCGCATACTTAGTAAGCGCATTTTTAGCGGATTCTACGAGGTTCAAGGGCATTTGTAGTAAATAGTGATTACTGGCGTGTCGGACGAGATAAAAATTACTGTTCATCCGTCCCTTGGCATCGCAGTGAGCGCCAAGCGTTACTTGATTGATTTCTAATGCTTCCACATCCGCAGTAAGCTGTCCTTGCAAAAATACCGTAGCATCGGGCCCTTCAATAGACAATAAGCCTAGTTGGTGCAAAGGGTAAATATTTTGCTGCACTTGTTGATTGTAATTAGCGCATTCAGAAAAATAACTGTGCTGATGACGAAATTCATGGGGTGGCAGAGACTCCAGGATACCCTGCCAAAAAGAATCTAAAGAGTGAGAAGCTTTAGCTTGCATGTAATTTCCTAAAATGGCGTAAAAATGGCGCTCTCTAATTTTGGATCTGTACTTTTTTGCAAGGTTTGGTCGACTATGCAGCCATGGCTCGGTGTAACGGTTCGATGTTCGTTATGTCAACAAAGGATCAAGCTTGCTGCACAGTATTATAACAATAAACGCCCGGTACGAATAAAGGATCTCTTAGCGCGCGGGGGACACCTTAGTGCTGAAGTAATCCACGAGTTGAAATAGACAGCTTGGCCAACATTCAAGATAAAAAGGCCTTTTTCCGACACGCTTGGGTTACTATGCCCGCTTATGACTAATCCGACAACAGGGCCAGACAGAGCTCGATTTAATCGAGTAGTGTGGCAAAGCCGCCGGGGTATGCTTGAGTTAGATTTGGTCTTAGAGCCCTTTGTAAAAAATCAGTATTCCCGACTCGATGCGCCGATGCAGACACTATACAATCGGTTGCTAACTTGCCAGGATCAAGAGTTATTTAATTGGTTTTTAAAAAAGGAACCAGCGTCCGACGCTGAGCTGGCTAAAATGGTAGAAATGATTTTGGACTATAAAAAATCGGCTATGTCTATTTAGCTGTTAGATTAGAATGGCACTTAAGTAAGTGCCATTCTCCTTGGATTATGAATTTCAGGAGTTTGGCATGGAAGCCTTTCAAACCCAATGTTCTCTTTCATTGTGGGGCAGATCTTATCTTATCGTCATTTATTCTTGTGCCGTGGCGCTTCTTGTACAGCGAATGCTCGTTTCGGCAAACAGTAGTATAGCTATTTTATTACTTGTATTTATTTCTGTTTTATTCGTATGGGAGTGGAGGCGCAATTTTTGCGGTGTAAAAAGTATGCCGACCGGCATCAAATATTATGATAAGAATTGGCAGCTTCTCGTTAGTCAAGAATGGTTGACTGTGCGTGAGCTTCAATTAGTAAAGCGGCTACCATTCCTATTGGTTTTATCGTACGTCACTTTTCCAGCGGGCAAGAAAGTTAAATGGCTTGTTTGGCGCGATACATTAGATTCTTATTCATGGCAGAGGCTTATTGTGTGCCTGTCATTATAAGGTTTTAGCTGCAGAGCTGAATCTTTATTGTAGAATCAGGGTAGAGCGTCTCAGTCTGACACGATGGTATAAATTAAAATATTGATTATCTGCTTGCTCGGTAGTTTGGTGGGTAAAGTATGGTGTCGTGTGCAAACTGAAGGGGGTCAGGAAAGTCCAATGTATAGTGAAGGCCTCTGCTTTCTTTGCGAGACAAAGCAGACTCAATGATAAGGCTAGAGACTAATGTTAGATTTCTAAGCTCTATCAGGTCGTTAGATACGCGGTAGTTGCTGTAGTATTCAGCTATTTCATTGCGCAGTAGCTGAGCCCGATGTTGAGCACGTTCTAGCCGTTTTGATGTTCTTACAATTCCTACGTAGTCCCACATAAAACGTCTTAATTCATCCCAGTTGTGGGCGATGACGACGTCCTCATCTGAATCAGTTACTTGCGTTTCGTCCCAGTGTGACGGGTTGGGTTGCCATTCAGTGGTTTCGAGAGATTGGATAATAGACGCGGCCGCTGACTGCGCGTAAACAATACATTCCAGTAGTGAATTGCTGGCCATTCGATTGGCTCCGTGCAAGCCGGTAAAGCTGGTTTCTCCGATAGCGTATAAATTAGTAATATCGGTAGCACCTTGTTGGTCTACGGCTACACCGCCACAGGTATAGTGGGCCGCTGGGACTACAGGTATTGGATCGCGGCACATATTGATACCCAAATTTAAGCATCGACTATGAATGTTTGGAAAGTGAGTAGTGATAAAGTTGGTGCTGCGGTGGCTAATATCCAAATAAACACAATCAATCCCTAAACGTTTCATTTCATGGTCGATGGCCCTAGCTACGATATCTCTTGGCGCCAGCTCGGCTCGCTGGTCAAAGCGAGGCATAAACCTTTCGCCGTTCGGCAGTAAAAGTTTGCCACCTTCGCCTCTTACTGCCTCGGTAATTAAAAATGATTTAGCTTGTGGATGGTACAAGCAGGTGGGGTGAAACTGGTTGAACTCCATATTTGTAACTCGACAGCCTGCTCGCCAAGCCATCGCAATGCCATCGCCACTAGCGCCATCCGGGTTGCTGGTGTATAGATAAGCTTTGCTAGCTCCCCCGGTCGCGAGCACAACAAAGCGTGCTTGAAACGTCAGTACTTGATCGTTTTCACAGTCGAGGACGTAGACGCCACTGCAGACCGGAGTGGGGCTATCTCTATGTACAATTATGTCTATGGCAACATGGTGTTCAAAAGTTTTTATCGCTGGGTGATCGCGAAGTCGGTTAACTAAGGTTTCCGATACGACTTTGCCTGTGGCATCTGCTGCGTGAATGATTCGTCGGCTACTGTGCCCGCCTTCTTGTGTGAGGTGGTAGTCGGTGTGTGCTTGAGAGTTGGCGTTGTTATTTTTCTTATCGTTTGAGTTGTCTTGTTCTCTAGTAAAGGCAACTCCTTGTTCGACTAACCAGTCGATAGCAGTACGACTGCGTTCAACGGTATATCTCACCGTGTCTTCATGACATAAACCTGCGCCAGCTTTTAGAGTATCGGCGCAATGTGCATCGACACTATCTGCTGCATCGAGAACCGCAGCTATACCTCCTTGCGCATAATAGGTCGAGCCTTCGCTGAGTTGGCTTTTAGAAATAACCGCTACATTTGCATGTTTAGCTAGCGTGAGTGCTAGAGTTAAGCCAGCAGCGCCGCTGCCGATAACAACTACATCAAATTGTTCGACTGTGGTCATCAAATTGCGCTCATATCAAGAGATTTGGGTTGGTTTATACGGATAAACTTGCGGTTTCATTGTCCTACTTAAGGAGAGACCTAGCCAGATACGCTCTGTCGGTTCAAGTAAAAACCGCCAGTTATGCAAGGAACTCTATGATATGGTAGCGGTCTAATTCGCACGACTCAATGACTTAAACTACTATCTACAAGTAAATACTCTAAATCAAATGTGTTAAGAACCGGTTGCAGCTCGGTTGAACGATGATTTAGGCTAGTTAAGTTGATATTGTTGCAGTCGGACTCAATTTGTTACTGCTGGTGGGTCACTAGTGCCACGACGGTAGTATGAGGGAAATATTTAATGGATAAGCAGTTTAATTGTGGGCAAAGTAAAATTACAGCAGTGTTAGGTGTTACTCCGAATAGCAATACTCGCAACTGTAATACTCGCAACTGTAATAGATGGGGCGCTGCTTTTTTTAGAATGGCTCGCGCAGGTACTGTTACGCAATTATCAGCTATTGAATTTTACTTCGTTGGCCTCTGGATAGGGAACGAAAACGCTAAATGAGCGATACTGATGCACAGTTAGTTGCCAGAGTACAGCAAGGGGACAAACGAGCGTTCGACATGTTGGTTTTAAAATATCAGCATAAGATCCACAGTTTGATTTCACGTTATATACGGGATCATTCTGAGGTGCAGGATGTTGCGCAGGAGGCTTTTATTAAAGCTTATCGAGCGATCAACAACTTTCGCTCCGAAAGTGCTTTTTATACCTGGATGTATAGAATTGCGATTAACACGGCCAAAAATCATTTAGTGTCACGATCCAGGCGTCCTCCGAATACCGATATTGATATCGGTGAGTCTGATGATTATGCCGGTTTCAATGTTTTGCAAGATAATGAAACTCCAGAGAGTGTCCTTCACTGTGAAGAAGTTGCGACTGTTGTGGCGCAAGCTTTAGATGGATTACCTGAAGATTTGCGAACAGCGGTAACTTTGCGTGAGTTTGATGGTCTGAGCTATGAAGACATTGCCGATGTTATGGCTTGCCCGGTAGGAACGGTGAGATCTCGAATTTTTCGAGCACGAGAGGCGATAGATAAACAGTTACAACCGGTGCTTGATAAATAAAGGTATAGATTTTCTTTTGGCAATGAATGAATGAATGTATGAATGAATGATAGATTAATAGCAAGCGGTAAATACATTATGAACGATCAGACTAGAGAATCAATTTCAGCAGTAATGGACGGTGAATCCGACGAGTTGGAACTCCGACGTCTACTTAAAACGTTAGATACGGCTACTGAGGAAGAGGCTGAAGCTTTGTTAGCTCAATGGCAGCGTCATCATCTGGCGGGTATGGCTATTCGCGGCGAACTGGCAGGTTCTACCATTGCTGCGCCTGATTTTTCTGCAGCGGTGTCGGCCGCTATACAAAACGAAACGGTGTTGGCAGGCGACCCCGTCGCACCTTCTGCTACGCCTGCGTGGCGCCGATTTGCAGTGGCCGCCACAGTGGCTTTAGCGTTAGTTGTCGCTGTGCAAGAGTACCAGTCATTAGATGAGCAATCGGAATTACAAATAGCTAGCGATGTTGTTAATGATGCCAGCTCTAACGGTAAACACTCTGCGGTTGGAGAGCCATTACGAGCTTTACAGTTAGCCTCAGGCTCTAATTCCCAGCCGGTATTGGATGAAGGTTCACAAGCAACATCCCAAGAGCAAGCAGCGAAAGCGCAACAACGATTGAACGAATATATATTGCGGCACACAAATCATGCGGCCCAGCAAAGTTCACAAGGGATTATTCCTTTTGCCAGATTGGCCAATTTTGAAGAAGAGTAACTCTCTTTTTGTGACTAATTTAATTTATTCCGGGGTTTTGATGGCGCGAATAGCTAGG
>JAJRPK010000461.1 GCA_024280785.1 Gammaproteobacteria bacterium | reverse complement strand
GGCTCACTTGGGTTTTTGCGCGACAAACGGGTGGCGATGCGGTGACGGTAATATGGATCGGTCTGGTCACGTTAGCCTTTGCGCTATGGTTATGGCGGGGTGCCATGTATAGAGACGGTGCGTTGCTAGCTAAAGTTACTTCAATTGCCAGTTTACTTATTGCAATTAGCCTTATTGCTGTTGCGTTGGGGTTTGAGCGCGATTCTGTGACGAGGTCAAGCGTGTCTAATCAAGGCGGGAGCCATATTGAGCCTTATTCAGCTATGCGTTTAGAAACTGCCATCTCTAACGGTCAACGCGTGTTCGTGAACATGACAGCAGACTGGTGTATTACCTGTAAGATCAATGAACGGGTGGCGTTAACTAGCGATGCAGTAACAAAAGCCTTTGAAGATCAGTCGATCCTCTATCTTAAGGGAGACTGGACTAACAGCGACCCGGCTATTACGGACTATTTGGCGCAGTTCAATCGCAACGGCGTTCCTTTATATGTTTATTATAAACCAGGTCAAGAGCCGGTTTTATTGCCTCAGGTACTTACCCGCGGCTTGTTGTTAGAGGCGTTTCAATAAATGCAGGATATTCTTGGTCTTAGTAAGCAAAAAAATGGGAGCTAATTTAGCTCCCATTTTTTTGCTTACAATGTTGACTAGGCATTAGGCTTAGAGCCCGTTCAGTTCAGTCCATGTTGCGACTACGTTATGGCCACTAACATGAGAAAATCGTAAAGGAAACTGCCTTATCCACTGGTTTTCCTTAGCGTATTTCTTTACCGAGTTTACTGAGTAACTCACACGGTATGCCGTTTTCTTATTTGTAAAAGATTCGCCTAAAAAAGTAAATTTATTCCCGTACAGAATATCCCAATTACCAATATAAGTGACAGTCCCTGGTTGAATAACAATAGCCTCGCCACCGTCGTCAAACTGCCTGGTCTTCATTTTTGCATGAGCATGGGTTAATCCTAGTGTATCGGGTTGGTAGGTTCCCGCTTTTACTTTAACTAGCTGTACGCCCTTTTCTTTAGGTATTGAAAGGTTATAGTCTATGCCGTCGGCTGAAAAATTAAGTGACGAAACGTATTGCCTTAGTGCACCTCTAGCACCCATATCGACTAATACATAGGCCTCATCAGCAGCCAAAGCATCGCGAGTAGGAGCCTGATCGGCATCGACTTGATTACCAAAGACTTGAGCGGATAAAAAACTTACTGCGATAGAAAATAAAGTTATTTTGCGCATTTTGCACCCTGTGTAATCTCTCTATGGAGATGAAATAGTTGTTGAAAACCATAATTTGTGGCGGCCACATTGATCATATTGTGACCGACTTCAATGGAAGTGTAGATAAAGTAGTCAATGACGATGTGCGCTAGTTCACAGTTTTGAGGTAATTGTGAAAAATAATAGGGGGTGGCTTTTTGAGGGTAAAAGTTTTGCTATGTGGTTGAGGCAGGTGAGTCTTTATCGAAGTGGGTTATGGATTTGGCTTTGAGGTTTCATGCTTCGATTAGAAGTGCGCGTAGCGGACGTTGAAGTCGCAGGGTCGTTGGTAACAAGATCACTGTCTACCTTATCAATCGCTGGAAGGTTATTAATTCGAGCTAATTCAACCAAGCTGCGATAGCACGTCATTTTTGTAAAAATGCAGTGATTCCCACGCGCGATTGATGGGAATGCCTCCTGCAAGAGGGTGCAATACTATGGTTGTGTCAGGTTTTGTTTTTAGGCGTTGAAGGCAAGTTGACGGTGTGATGATTTCAAACCGCCCCGAAGCTTTGACATCCGCAACAGAATTAACTTCAGCCTCGCTGGGCCTGGCAATGTCGGCAACTTTCCAGCTGCTGTACTCCTGCATTTCGTTCAGGAAGTAGGGCCCTATTTCTTGCCATGCGCTTTCGGGGTCCGGGTCGATGAAGGTCATGGTATTGGCTCCACCTAAATCGTAGACAAAACCTTTTTTACCGTGTTTTTTGAGTTCTTCGTGGTAAATCAGCTCGAGGTCGGGTCGTGGTATCGCGGGGTAAAAGGGTAGCCCAAACCTTGCGGCTCTTCGTGCTGCCACGGGGCTCATACCGCCGATAAAGAAAAAGGGGCGAGATAAGGGCTTTGGTGTTACACGAAGTTTTTTTCCTTTGTAGCTAAACTCTTCTCCCGACCAAGCTTTTAGCAAAGTATCGATAACTTGGTCCATCAATGCCCCGCGGTCTTCCCATGATTTATCCATGGCATGGTATTCAATGGGGCGATAACCCATGCCAGCAACAAAAGTAAACCGGCCATTAGAGACTAAATCAATAATGGCAATATCTTCAGCAAGACGAATAGGGTCGTAGAGGGTGACCAGTAACGCAGTAACCCCGATTTTGATCGCATGGGTGCGAGCAGCAATCATAGAAGCCATTATTAATGGCGAAGGAAGCCAGCCATTTTGGGCGCAGTGATGTTCTTCTAAGTTAACGAAATCAAAGCCTGCCTCTTCGGCAAAGACAGCCATTTCCAAGGCGGCTTGGTAACGACTGGCTTCATCTTCAGTGTTGTCGGGAGTGTTGGTCATGTTGATTCTTAAAGCAGTAGTGATAACCCAATCCTCGTGTCCAGTCGTTTTTAGAAGTTTCAGGTCATACTAACCGAGCTTAAATTATTTCTAGATTAAATAACCATTAGTGTGTCTTGCCATAATTTTGGTAAATTATCTACATTAGAGCTTGAGACTATAGTGATCCATTTGGTTTACTACACGACCGTACTTGAGCATTAGGCTTATAGAATAAGACACTTGCATTTTTAATCGCTCTTTGAGGCCAATAGGTATGAATGATCCTGTAACACAGTATCCGCTAGATGGTCTTAGAGTCATCGATATTAGTCAGACACTTGCGGGAGCTTATGCTGGCAAAATGCTTTGCGATGCCGGAAGTGAAGTCATCGTTGTGGAACCTCCGCAAGGAAACTACCTCAGAGGCTGGAAAAAATCTGCGTTGCTGGGTGAGTCCGCCCCGTTAGCAGCCGGCGAAGATGGAGCACTGTTCCATTACCTGCACGGGAACAAAAAAAGTATTACTGTCGATTCTCAGCTTGATGGTGATCGGCAACGTTTGAAAAATTTATGTGTTAATGCCGATATGATTATCAGCGATTCACGTTCAGCATTCGCGGCTCAATATGAGCTCGATTTTGAGAGCTTAAAATCTATTAACCCCAAACTTTCACTTATAGAGATTAGCCCCTATGGTCGTGATGACCCCACAAACGCTACGGAATTCACGCTGCAAGCGGACGTAGGGTCTACTGATTTTCGCGGCTATGCGGACCGTCTTCCTGTTGCTGTAGGTGGCCAGTTGGCAGAGTATCTGGTTGCGACCTTTACTGCTGTTGCAGCGTTGACTGCTTGGTTGCTGACGCATCGTCATGCTAAGGGGCAAGATGTTGACCTGTCGATGTTTGAGGCGATTCTCCTAACGTTCCAGCCTTATCAGTACATGCACGAACAAATAGAGCCGGGGGTGCTTTTCCCAAGAGAAGTGGATGTGCCATCGGTTGAACCCGCTAAGGACGGATGGGTAGGTTTCTGTATTATCACGGCACAGCAGTGGTTGGCTTTTACCAAAATGATAGACTGCCCCGAGCTAGCCGAATTAACCAATCAGCCGTTGCGCTTCCAACAGGCCGACCGCGTGCTTGAAATAATTCATCGTTGGACTCGCGCGCGAACAACTGAAGAGATACTACAACAGGCGGAAATCTATCGAATTCCGGCGGTACCGGTTGGCGACGGTGAGTCCGTATTTAGCATGACCCACCTGCAGGAACGAGGGGTATTTGTCTCCAATCCAGCGGGCTTCAAACAGCCTCGCGTCCCCTATCAGTTAGGAGCCTCGCGCACTCGCACTGCTGGAAAAGGACCCCAAAAAGGACAGCATAATAATGTTGCTTTTGAGCCGCATAAAGAAACTGTAAATAATCGTCCCGTCGAACCGATAAATTTCGAAGGCCTTCGTATCGTCGATTTGTCCGCATTTTGGGCGGGCCCCATCGCTGGAACATATTTCGCAAACCTTGGTGCTGAAGTCATTAAAGTTGAGTCCATTGCACGGCCCGATGGGATGCGATTTGCTAGCGGTTTTTCCCCTGGTTTTACTCCCAATATTCCTTTGTGGGAATCCTCAGGCATTGTTCATGGTGCCAACAGTGGAAAATATGGCATCACATTGGATCTGACTAAGGATCGGGGCCGCGAGTTATTGGCCGAACTTATTAAAAAGGCCGACGTCGTGATTGAAAACTTCTCACCGCGGGTTATGGAGAACTTCGGCTTTGGGTGGGATGAAGTTCATACTCTAAACCCTAAAGTCATTATGGTGCGTATGCCGGCATTTGGCCTCGATGGACCTTGGCGAAACCGAACGGGCTTCGCCATGAATATTGAGCAGGTTTCAGGTATGGCTGCACTCACCGGCTACCCGGATAGGGCTCCTTTGGTGCCGAAGGGTTGCGTCGATCCCCTCGGTGGCATGCAGGCGGCATTTGCTACGCTGTGTGCACTGCAAGTTCGTCAGAAAACGGGTAAAGGGCAGTTAGTAGAAGTACCTCTGCTTGAATCCGGACTCAGCATCGCTGCCGAACCCATCATAGAATATAGTGCCTACGGAACTATATTGAATCGAATTGGGAATAAAGCTGCCCATGCGTTGCAAGGCATCTTTAGATGTAAGCACGGAGAACTAATTGCTCTTTCGATTGAGAATGACAATCAATTTTCGCTGCTCATCAGCCTGCTAGACAGCGAACAACTACGAGCCTTTAAAAACTGCGATACCGCTCAGCGTTTTCAGAACGAAAAACAAATAAATGCCGTCTTGCAAGAGTATTTTGAAAACAAGGATGCGAAAGATACGATTATATTGCTGCAAGCAAACGGCTTGGCTATCGCCCGTCTTAACAATTCAAGGGAACTCCTTACGCATCCCCGCTTAACGCAGCGCGGCTACTTTACTCAAGTAAAGCATTCGGTAGTGGGCCCCCTGAAGTATCCAAACTTTCCTTTCAAAGTAAATGGAGAGTATTTGCCTATCGTCAGGCCAGCGCCTTGTCTCGGTGAACATAATCAAAAATTTCTGGGTGGATTACTTGGGCTGAGTGAAGCTGAACTTGAGCAGCTTCGTGCGGATGAAATCATCGGCGATCGCCCGTCGTTTATGTAGATAGCAGAATGCCAAAATGATATTTTAAACTAGCTTGTCAGTTTCCATTTGGTAATAGATAACGATTAGATATTGATAAGATAATCACTATCTAATTCGAAGATAAAGAGCGGCTCATTGTGATTACTATTAAAAACAACGATATCCAACAAAATGCAAATCAATTTGCTAGATTGCTGGATGCGAGTGATGTGCCAGTGCGAGGAGTCGTGACTGTTTTATTGCCAAATTGCAGTGAGTATATTTATTGCCTAAGAGGCGCGACTTGGTCTGGGAGAACCTTTACTCCGATCAATTGGCATTTAAAAAGCCACGACATCCAATATATTGTCGAGAATTCAGAAGCATGCGCCCTTGTGGTCCATGCAGATTTTGCTGAAGTTGCTAAGTCGCTATCCGCTTTTATTCCCACTGAGGCGCGGTTTGTAGTTGGCGGTAAGATCGACGGTTTTAGGCCTTTTGAAGATATCTCACAGTTTAGCAATTCCCCATTAATGGAGCCACTTGCGGGCTCCATCATGATGTACACCTCAGGTACGACCGGAAGGCCAAAGGGTGTTAAGCCAGCGACACCCAAAACAACGCCACCACCCTGTTCAAATAGTACAGCAGGTTCAATGTTACTAAAGCAATTTCTGCAAGGCGGGCACAATGGCGCTCATCTGGTGGCGGCACCGTTATACCATGTTGCGCCCAGCACCTATGTAGAAGGGGCAGCGCTACTGGGGGCGGATGTTGTCGTTATGGAACGGTGGGATGCAGAGGAATTTCTGCGGATTGTGGAGCAAGAAAAAATCATATCCACTTTTTTAGTCCCCACCCATTTTGTTCGCTTGCTGCGATTGCCCGACGAAGTTCGTCACCGATACAATTTGAGTTCTTTGCAGTTTATTTGTCATGGTGCCGCGCCAGTGTCTAAAGAAATAAAACGCCAAATGATTGATTGGTTAGGGCCGGTCTTATTTGAGTTTTATGGTGGGACTGAAGGCGGAGGTATTAGTATTTCTTCTCAAGAATGGCTGGCGCACCCGGGCTCTGTGGGTCAACCACGATCGGACCAAACAGTTTATATATTGAATGATGAAGGAGACTCTTGCGAAACCGGCATCGTCGGCAATATCTTTTTTAAAGCACCAGAAAATCGGTTTGAATACAAAGGTGATCCAGAAAAGACGGCTTCCGCTTATCTAGGAGACAAGTACACGCTGGGGGATATGGGCTATTTAGACGAAGAGGGTTACTTATACCTTAGCGATCGCAAAGCCGACACGATTATTTCTGGCGGGGTCAATATTTATCCTGCCGAAATCGAAGCGGCAATACTTTCACATGCTGCTGTCGGCGATTGTTGCGTCGTTGGGGTGAGTGATAACGAATGGGGCGAGCGAGTGGTAGCGGCTATTCAGTTAGTGGATGATAAAGATCCCAGTGACTTATTGTTAGAAGCTATTGCAGATCATTGCCGTGAAGCGGTGGCCGGCTATCAACAACCCAAGCAATTTATTTTTGAGGACAGCCTGCCTCGAACCGATACGGGTAAACTACAACGACGAAAAATTCGTGACCGATATAAAACCTTGTATGGTGAATAGTGTCAGAAGCCAATTTGCAGTTAGAAATTATACACCCGTTGGAGAGTATCAGATGAAAGACAGTCTTGTCTCAAGCATTGAAGAAGGCGTTGCCACGGTTATGTTTAATCGACCAGAAGCCTATAACACGCTCAGTGTAGAAATGCTCGATGCACTTCCAAAATTATTGCAGGCACTGAGTGATAATGATGAAGTACGCTGTGTCGTCTTGACCGGCGCAGGAGAAAAAGCATTTTGTGCAGGCGGTGACATCAGCGGTTTAGCGACAAGTGGTGATATCGACAAGAACGATCTCAGCGAACGATTGGTTGCATGGGGGCAGGCGGCATTGATGCTTAGAGAAATGCCGAAACCGACATTGGCGGTGATCAATGGCGCGGTTGCAGGCGCCGGATTAGCGTTAGCTACCGCCTGTGATTTTCGATTAGCAAGTCATAACACCCATTTCACTACGGCATTTTCCAAACTTGCTATGTCAGGAGATTTTGGTGGCAGCTATTTTTTGAGCCAGCTAGTCGGCACGGCTAAAGCACGTGAACTCTACTATTTTAGTGAGCGAGTCAGCAGTGAGGAAGCTTTGCAATTAGGGCTCGTTAATTGGCTTGTTGAAAGCCAATCTTTGGCTGAGAAGGCAAAGCAGTTAACGCAGCGATTAGTAGCGATGCCTCGGCTTACCGCCAGTTCAATTAAAAAAAATATGAACTCGGCCCTTTATAGCACCGCAAAAGACATGATCCGCCAAGAATCGTATGCGATGATCGAAACAGCGATGAGTAAAGAAACACGACAGGCGGCCATGGCATTCTTTGACACCTCCGGAAAAGAAAGCAATGAATAGCCCGGAAGACTTTCGTCAAAAAACTCGCTGTTGGCTGGAACAAAACTGCCCGTTAGAAATGCGCACGGTGGCCACGCAAAAAGAGTATTACTTCGGCGGAAGCCGCGCACAATTTAGTTCTGAAACACATCGGCTGTGGTTTAAGCAGATGCGCGATCAAGGTTGGTTGGCGCCGGGCTGGCCAGAGGAATATGGTGGCGGAGGGCTCTCTCAGGCGAAGGCAAATATATTGAGCCAAGAAATGGATGCGCTCAACTGTCGCTTGCCCCTGGTTGGCATGGGTCTATGGATGATCGGCCCCGTTCTTTTAGAATTTGGCAACGAGGCGCAAAAGCAACAACATCTAACCGCGATAGCCAATGGAGAGATTTTCTGGTGTCAGGGTTATAGTGAGCCAAATGCAGGCTCCGATCTCGCCAGCCTTAAATGCAGCGCTAAAATAGATGGCGACCATTTGGTGATTAATGGCTCAAAGATTTGGAGTTCAACGGCAGATAGAGCAGATTGGATGTTTTGTCTGGTCAGAACCAATAATTCACGCCCAAAGCAGCACGGCATAACTTTTGTTTTGGTAGACCTTGCTTCTGAAGGCATTACTATCAACCCTATAGAGCTGATCAATGGCAGTGCTGAATTTTGTCAAACATTTTTTGATGATGTGCGTGTTCCCTTAACCAATGTTTTAGGCGAGATTGATGAAGGTTGGACAGTGGCCAAGCGTTTGTTGGTTTTTGAGCGATTGGCTATAGGGAATATTGAAAAGAGCTTTTCATCCCCAAAACCTCCGCCTTCAATGCTGGCAAAAAAGTATCTGGATTTTACCAGCGGACATATTGCCAACTCGGCGCTGAGGCAGCGTATTGCAAAAAACGAAATGCGTTCAAAAGAAATTAGTCTAACGATCAAGCGTGTCGAAGAAGAGTTTTCAGCGGGGGTGCTGTCTGCTACTCAAACAATGAGTATTTTAAAATACGTCACCACAGAAGAAGAAAAATGCAAACTTCAACTGACACTTGATATTATGGGCAGTCAGGGGCTCGGTTGGGAAGGCGAAAACTTCGACGAGATTGAACGGCAGGCGGTACGTGATTGGCTGCTGAGCTATGGCTTGACCATTGCCGGAGGTACTAGTGAGATACAATTGAATGTGATTGCCAAGCGTGCATTGCTGTTACCGCAATAGCAACCGGCGGAAGAACAGCAGGAGACTAAAAACCTGTCGCGGGTTTCGACATATACGACGGCACATCATTTCTTTTTGCTGATGTGAGTAGGGGATGTAGAGCGGTATCCAGTCCGCGACGATTAAGAAGCCCTGCTAGTCGTGCATACCGAATAGCGAAATTCATAATTTGCGTAGTTGGCACAATAAAAAACCAGGGATTAAATGAAAAGTGTTTTATTAGTATTGCTTTTGGTCGTTGTAAGTCAATGGGGATCGGTGTGGGCAGCTGAATCGGAAACAGATTACGTGGGAGCGGGGCAGTGTAAAAGTTGTCATAGCGCCGCCTATAAAGATTGGCTGAAGTCAGACCACTACATGGCTATGCAGCCGGCCACAGCGCCTTTTGTAAAAGGAGGTTTTTCCGGCGTGGAAGTAAAGTTCAACGGCAGCACTTCACGCTTTTTTATCAAAGATACTATTTACACCGTTAGCACCGCTGATGAAAAAAACCAACGGCAGGATTACCCGATAAAATACACCTTCGGTCATTACCCGCTACAGCAATATCTTATTGAGCTCGATAACGGTTTTATCCAAGCGTTGAATATCGCCTGGGACAGCCGCCCGAAAGCGCAAGGCGGTCAGCGCTGGTTTCATTTACGTGAGGGTGAAAACATTGATAGCGAAGATTTGTTTTTTTGGAAACGGCATTTTCAAAATTGGAATAATCGCTGCTCGGATTGCCATTCAACGAATGTAGAAAAGAATTATGACAGTGATAAGCACACATTCAACACCACTTGGTCAGAAATCAATGTCGCCTGTGAAGCTTGCCATGGTCCTGCTTCTAACCATGTTGGCTTGGCGCAAAGCGGGAAGTTAACGGCGCTGAATACCGGTTTTAGCTTAAAACAAGCTAAAGGTATACGTTGGTCTTTTGCCGAGGGTGACCCCATCGCGAAAGCGCACGGAGAGGCAAGTGATAGCGATATCGATAGCTGTGGCGGATGTCATTCTCTGCGTACGCAATTAACCGAGGGCAGAATGGACGAAAGCTATCACGATCGCTTTCAGCTTCGCCTGATTGAAGAGCCGGCGTACCATGCCGATGGACAAATCCGTGAAGAAGTTTTTGTACTGGGTTCTTTCTTGCAAAGCAAAATGTATAAGAAAGGCGTGACTTGTGGCGACTGCCATAATCCCCATTCCGGTAAGGTATTAATAGAAGGTAATGGCCTATGTTCCCAATGCCACCAAGCTTCTGTCTTTGATACCACTAAACATCATCACCATCAAACAGGCAGTGAAGGTGCAGCGTGTGTGAATTGCCATATGCCAGCAAGCACCTATATGGGCGTTGATGATCGCCGCGATCATAGTTTTAGTATTCCTCGTCCGGCCTTGTCGCATCAATTGGATAGTCCGTTAGCTTGTACAGGTTGCCATGAAGATAAAACCGATGACTGGTTTATAGAGAAAACAAAAGAAGAGAAACATTGGGGCTTGCTAAATTATCGCCTTAGCCAAGGGGATGTGCTGGTCACTCGTGAATTGAGTAATCTGTTAAAGAGCAGCGATCTACCCGAAATTATTCAGGCCAGTTTATTAACGGGGCTTTCGTCCATGCCATCGCAAGTGAGTGTAGATCTTGCGAAAAAGAAATTAGCCAGTGCTTCGCCACTGGAGCGCCGCGCAGCGGTAGAATCCTTACAAAATTTACCGATGGAGATGCGCTGGCAAATCCTGGAGCCAATGATTAATGATGAAAATCGTTCAGTACGCTTTGCAGTGGCACAGACTTTGGCTGATGTACTCATCAATTTACCAGCGGACGAACAAGAAAAATTAAAAACCTTAGTTGATGAATACCGCTTAATGTTAATGGTGTCTGCGGGTATGCCATCGACCCAATTAGCCATAGCCAATTTAGAACTTCGTCTTGGCAATACAGACGCAGCAGAGGAAGCGCACTTGCAAGCCTTGCGAATAGAGCCCAATTATGTACCCGCATTAATTAATAGAGCGGATTTCTTTCGAAATACACCGCGCGCAGCTGAAGCAGAACCACTATTTTTACGAGCGATTAAAGTAGCGCCAAGCAGTGCCGCTGCGCAACATAGCTATGGCCTGTTTTTAATTCGTAAAAAAGATTATTTGGGGGCGTTACCGCATTTTAAACTGGCTCTATCGCAAGAGGGTGCCAGTCCTCGTTATGCCTTTGTTTATGCGGTGGCCCTGAATGCTCAGGGGCAAACGGCTAAAGCAGTAGAGGTTTTGCATCAAGCCAGTCAACGTTGGCCAAACCAATACGATTTATTGCTTACCGAAATAAGCTATCTGGAAAAGTTGGGTAAAACTAACGCTTTGTTAAAGGTTCTTTCGCGCTTGTCAGCTATAGCGCCCAATTCTCCCGATGTAAAATCATTGATTCGGAAATATACTCAATGAATAAACACGAATGTTAATGCCAAAAGTTTTTTCACAAGCTACTAAAATGATACGCTGCCCCCTTGAAATCCTCTGTTACGATACTTTCAGCGATTCATGCCAGAACAGATCTAATAGTACATCCAGCAGTGTAGCGCACCTTCTGCTGTCAGAGCTAACACTTCCGATATATTCTTTCCTTTGTAGGCGATCTCCAAGGTCTTGGGATTATAGCGTTTGTCTTTGCAAATATCGCAAGG
>JAJRPK010000018.1 GCA_024280785.1 Gammaproteobacteria bacterium | reverse complement strand
GGGAAGTCCTCTGTATCGAGTATTGAGCGCAAGTGTATTAGCTTGCTGGGTCAAAGGAATATAGTTTGGCGACGCTTTTTCCATCGCGGCAACTACCACAGATACTAGTAAGTCTGCTATGGCGTTACCCGAGTTACCACCACCATCAGGGGTATAGACTAGCTGCTGCGCTGTCCCCCATAACTCTTCACCCGTCGTACCGCTTTTAAGCGTATAGCGAAATTCGACCGTTACCGTAGTAGAAAGTATCGCATACTTAGCATCCCAACGCTCGATACTGACATAGAGAACAGCATCCGCTCCGAAGATACCTGCCAGCAGAATAGTATCCGCTCCGTGAACCATATCAGCATCTGCTAACCCGTCGTCCTCCATAATCCTTTTTACCAAGTGCACGGGAAAAACGTAATAGCCTCGTTCTGCCAACGGTCGTGCAATAGTCGATAAATAGTAGTCGGGGGCATCGACATCAACACTTCTATTAACCGCAGGGACAATGAGTATCGACTTTAAATTACTCGCCCTTAACTTGCTGTAGTCCTTTTTATCAATTTTTGGACTGGTTACACAGCCAACAATAAGCAAGCTGAGCAGCACAACAATACAAGCCTGAATATTATTTTTCATTATCAAGAACTCTCTTTGCTGTCAGATGAAAACTGGGCACTTTGGATTAATCTATCCATGATATGCGCGGACTCTGGCCACGCTTCTTTCTCTTTGGAAAAATAATAGACCGCATTTTTTGAATCTCCCTGTTCCAAATAAATATACCCTAATTCCCCATAAAGCCCAGGGGCAACATTACCCTTAGTTTCCCCCGTTTTAATTGTCCTTTCTAACGTCGAGGTGTACTTCGCCAAACCTTCAGGGTTTTTATAATACTTATATAGTGAGTTTTCATACTTGCCCCATGAGTACAGTGGAGGGCTTACACAGCCACTCAAAAATACAAAAACGACAATAAACAAGCTCCATTTTATTTTCATTCTTTTAGTTCCTAGTTACCGATTGAAATAGTTTTTAATTCCCCACCACTGACAAAAATATCTTCCGTATAAATCACAGCACCATTATCCATGATTTTAATATTATGCCGGCCAGTCTCTATCAATAATTTATTCGGTTTACCATTGTATTGATTAGCCTTACCCAAGCCTAAGTCATCGACATAAAGCATACTGCTCGCGCTCGCTCCCCGTATAACCAAGGTTGGTCTTTCGGCACCTTGCTGGACACTCTCAGTGGGGTAAACACAGGCAAAGAGTAAAATACTTAATAACAATACTATTGTTTTTTTAAAGCTCATAATCAAATCTCCTATTCTTCGCTCACAAATATGCCATCAGTGCCATTAACCACTCCAGAAATAATCTTTCCAACAGCGCCTTCGTTCACTTCACTATCACCGAATAAGCCAACAATTTTTATGCTAGCCACCGTTGTAGGTGGTAGCTCTATATCAAACCCGCTATCACTGCGTATGGTCTCCGACCGTTTCTTAATGCTAAAAGTGTCACCCACCTTTAAACCTTGTCGCTCACCCGCACTGATAAAAACGCTATTGCCGCTAACTTTTAACACCTCGGCCCGCCAACTTCTCTCATTAAGCTTGTCTATTAAGGCGCCCATCAAATCGGATATTGCCGAAGCTATTGCACTGTCGTTCAATGAATCATCGTAGCTTGCTTTACTGCCAAACCCTGCGACGCGCCCTGACTCAGAAGTCGAAAGACCATCGCCCACCGCTGAGAAAAAAGCATGGCCAGTCATCGGATCAACCAAACGCACTTCTACTTTTGCCTTAGCCGTTTGCAATTTAGTGCCGCTGAGAAAACCTGATTTCCCTGTAGCTTTTCTGCTAAATTCAGTGAGAGACCCCAAAATAAGAGTATCTACACCAATTAACCGAAAGTTTTCATAAGACTCTGTTCCAATTTCTAATCGAACATCTCTATTATTATCATCAGATCCTTTCTTTGATGAATCGAGTACAACTTTTTTTGAACCCGATTGACCTGCAAGTATTGCTTGCTCACGCTGTAATTTATTTAGATCCTGCCGCTCAAAGACCAGGAACTTGCCAGACAGTACCAAGCGACTCATTAGCATATCAGAGACTTGTTTGCCCAGAGGATCACCGTCACTATCTCTTAGCAAACTGCGACCATAACGAGTTTCGTTAGTAAAGCGGCCAATTGCAATCTTCCGCTTTAATGTTGCCTTAGCCGGTTTTTGTATCTCTAGTTGAGCTTGTTTCTGCGCGTCACGAGAAACAGGAGCTTCGACAGCGGTTAAGGGTTTATCGATCGTCGCGCAAGCTTGTAAGAAAAGTAAAGCAAACACTAAATTCAGTCTGAAATTTTTAAAGTCCATATCATTCGTCCAATAAAATGTAGTAAAAAAACAATTCTAAGTAAATGATTGTATTGCAATGATTAGTTTTTGACTGCGAATAAAGATTTCATCCATTTAAAAAAGCAAGAACACATATTCAAATTTATCTTTTTTATTAAGCCGAAATTTAGCACCGTACTTAATTTTGCTAAGCTGCATTTTTTCGCTAAGCCGTATTCGGCATAAGTACTTCTAGTATATTTAGCGCCAATCCAGATATCTAGTAGCCGTCGTTACACTGCTCGTATGGGAGAATATGTCTTCCAAGTAACACTCTAGTCTGCAGCATTGTAATAATTCTTACAAGAATCGCTCGAGCTATTTAGTTTAGAAAGGTTTTCTAATCGTTGGTTTTCCTCTTCGCACTTATCGGTGTTACCACCACAAATATCGCAGTCACCACCCATTCCTATAGCAGCCATTCCTCCGCAGGAACCTTTAATCGGTTTGTTTGCAAAAATTACACCTATCGCCATGCCTGCGACAACAATCAATAAAAACACTAATGTTAAAAAGAATACTGCCATGACTCGACTCCAAAATGTAGTTTTGTACCGAAGGCTAGCGTTTTAGCTGTGCGTGTTCAGTTCTACGTGAAAACTGATGAAAAAGCTGCACATACTTTATCATAACTTGATGATGGGGGCGTAACCATCTAATCACTTAAATATGGCGCTAATGGCTTAATTATCGCGCTAATAGCTTTAATGAGGCGCTAATGGCTTAAATATGAGGCAAAAGCATTTGAATACCATGTCTCGTAGGTAACCTCTGTACTGCCCCTCTGTCGAAGCAACAAACTCTCAGCGACGTTACGCTCGACTAAGAAGACTGCCAGCTGGTATTCTACGATTACCTGCTTAGCTTCTTGCGGCCCCAATACACTTAATGCTGTCGCCCACGCATCTGCCTCTGCCGCACTAGCTGCAATGACACTAACGGAAGTCAAACCATGCGTTACCGGAAAGCCTGTACGCGGATCTATCGTATGCGAGTAACGTTGCCCTTCGTGAATAAAAAAGTTTCTATAGTCTCCCGAAGTTGCTATGGCTCCCCTGGTCATAGCGATTATCTGTTGGACCGTATCGCGGGCTAACTGTGGTTGCTCAATCGCTAGTCGCCATGGCTCTCCAGAAGAATTATGCCCTAACACTCTCAGCTCGCCACCAATATCTACCAAATAATTTTCGACTCCCAGTGCCATTAACGCTTCGGCAACTTTGTCCACCGCGTAGCCTTTAGCCACCGCGGAGAAATCCAGCGTCACGTTTGCGTGCTTACAAATTGATTGATTATCCTTATTAATATCTAGACTCGACATGTCGAGCGACAGCATTATTTTTTTTATTTCACTTTCCGAAGGAAATTTAAAGGCTGTATCTCCGCTCTCCTCTTGATCCAAACTCGGCCCAAACCCCCAGCGATTAACTAGTGACCCCACCAACGGGTTAAAGGCCCCGTTAGACGCACGATAAACTTGGCTACTGACTTGCATTACATCCATGAACTGGCGCGATACAACCAGACATTGTTGTACGTCTAATCGATTAAACCGGGAGATTTCAGAATTAAACAAGTAAGTGGACATCGAGGCGTTAACGCTTTCGAGCACCTTCTCGACCGCCTGTTTTGTTTTATCAAGGGAAAATGTTGATAAATTGGTATTCGTCTTGGAATTTAAATTTCCTGCGTCAGTACCATTACTCAGTGAATCAACAGTTTTAGCTCCCACTCCAACTACGGTAATACTGTAATGAGTCCCCATCGTGGAACCATTCCAACGGTATACCTCAGGTGAATTATCGCAGCCAGAAAGCAAAAACAGCGAAGCTATTGCTAACACCGCTGTTCCAAGAAGCAATCTCATTCTCACTAACACTCTACGGAAGTTACCCTTATCCAATTTACTAATTACCGGATAACCCGTTGTCAGCATAAAAATAATGTTAGATTTAAGGAATGATAGAGAGCGACGTTATCCGCCAAAGTCATCCAGCAATATATTTTCAGGTTCGACACCCAGGTCCAGCAGCATGGACACAACGGCTGAGTTCATCATCGGTGGCCCGCACATATAAAACTCGCAATCTTCTGGTGCTGGGTGATCCTTTAAGTATTTATCGAATAACACTTGATGGATAAATCCTGTCAGACCCTCCCAGTTGTCTTCTGGCAACGGGTCAGACAGCGCTAAATGCCATTCGAAATTATCATTTTCTTTTGCCCAGGTATCATATTCATCGACATAGAACGCTTCGCGCATTGAGCGAGCACCGTACCAGAAGGACATTTTTCTATGAGATTTCAGCCGCTTAAGCTGGTCAAAAATATGCGATCGCATCGGCGCCATGCCGGCACCACCACCAATAAAAATCATTTCGGCATCGGTATCTTTGGCAAAAAACTCACCAAAGGGCCCGTATACCTTTACCTTATCACCAGGCTTTAAGTTGAAAATCCAAGATGACATTTGCCCGGGAGTTAACGCAAGATTATTAGGCGGAGGTGTCGCGCAACGAATATCAAACTTAACCAGACCTCGCTCTTCAGGGTAATTAGCCATCGAGTAAGCGCGAATTACCGTTTCATCTACCTTAGAGACAAGGTCGAGAAATCCGAATCGCTCCCAATCGCCCCGGTATTCTTCATCGATATCAAAGTCCGCGTACTTAACAACATGAGGTGGGCATTCCAGTTGAACGTATCCGCCGGCACGAAAATCAACACTCTCCCCCTCGGGTAACTTAAGGGTTAACTCTTTGATAAAAGTTGCAACGTTGGGATTAGACTCAACCGTGCACTCCCACTGCTTAACCCCAAAGACTTCCTCGGGAATTTCTATTTTCATGTCTTGCTTGACTGCTACCTGACAGGAAAGCCGGTAACCTTCGCGGGCTTCCATGCGGGTAAAGTGCGGCTCTTCGGTTGCCAGCAACGAGCCTCCACCTTCAAGAACTTTACACTTGCACTGCGAACAACTGCCGCCACCACCGCAAGCCGAAGCCAAAAATAAATTTTGCCCAGCCAACGTTTGCAGTAATTTATCTCCTGCCGGTACAGAGATCGTCTTCTCACCGTTAATGACAATATTCACGTTGCCGCTGCTAACTAATTGAGCACGAGCAAAGAGAATAATAAAGACCAGCGCCAGCACAATGCCGGTAAACATACTGACGCCCAGAATAATTTCATTCATTGTCGATCTACTCCTAGAGAGCCAGTGCTAAAGGTCGATGCCGCCGAAAGACATAAAGCCTAATGACATGAGTCCCACGGTAATAAAGGTGATGCCCAGTCCTTTTAGACCTTCGGGAACATCACTGTATTTTAACTTTTCACGGATCCCCGCCAGAGCAATAATTGCCAACCCCCAACCCACTCCGGCACCGGCTCCGTAAATTGCGCTTTCGGTAAAGTTGTAGTCACGCTCTACCATAAATAACGACGCTCCCATAATCGCGCAGTTCACAGTGATAAGCGGCAAAAAAACACCCAATGCGTTATAAAGTACCGGCACATATTTATCGAGAAACATTTCCAAAATCTGGACGCTGGCCGCAATCACACCTATGTAACTTAAAAAACCTAGAAAACTGAGATCTACATCCGGCAGCCCCGCCCAAGCTAGCGCACCGTCAGCTAGCAAATTATGATAGATAAGATTGTTTAATGGAGTTGTAATCGTTAACACTACGATTACAGCTACGCTAAGACCTATTGCTGCCTCTATCTTTTTAGAGATCGCCATAAAGGTACACATACCCAAAAAGAAACTCAGGGCCATATTCTCGATAAATACGGCCCGAACAAATAAACTGAGATATTCTTCCATTATAGAGCCTCACGCAATGTTGAGTTTCGCGCAATTTTAAATTCTTCTTTTTCGACTTGCTCAGTCTTTTTGCAACGTAGAACCCAGATAAAAAATCCTATCAAGAAGAATGCACTTGGCGGCAACAACATTAACCCGTTAGGCACATACCACCCACCATCAGTTGACAATGACAATATTTCTACACCAAATAGCTTTCCTGAACCAAATAACTCGCGAAAAAAACCAACCGCTAACAGTACAACACTGTAACCCAAACCGTTGCCTACGCCATCAACAAAACTGGGCCAAGGAGGGTTTTTCATTGCGAAGGCTTCTGTTCGCCCCATAACAATACAGTTTGTGATAATCAATCCGACAAATACTGACAGTTCTTTACTAATACCGTAGGCGTACGCCTTTAGAATCTGGTCAACAACAATAACCAGCGAGGCGATAATAATCATCTGCACGATAATTCGAATACTGCTGGGAATATGATTTCTGACCACAGAGACACTGGCATTAGAAAAAGCCGCCACAGTAGTCAGTGCGATACACATAACCACTGTGGTCTTTAAATTACTTGTAACCGCAAGCGCCGAACAAATACCGAGAATCTGCAAGACAATGGGATTGTCGGCAAAGATTGGCGTGGTTAAAATCTTCTTGGTGTCACTCACAACTCTTTATCTCCTGATGCTAAGCATCGCCAGCTTTTAAGTTATTCAAAAAAGGCTGAAAGCCATTTTTTCCCAGCCAAAAGGTCAATAGATTCGTTACGCCGCGGCTGGTTAATGTCGCACCCGATAAGCCATCAACTTCATACGAAGCGTTAGGATCAGCTTTGCCCTTAATCAGGCCTATTGCCACTTGATTACCGTTGTAGACTCGCTTGCCAGGCCACAATGCCTTCCAGCGTGGATTATCGACTTCACCACCCAAGCCCGGTGTTTCACCATGATCGTAAAAACCTAAGCCAGCAATCGTATTTAAGTCGCTTTCTAATGCGACAAAGCCATACAAAGTCGACCATAAACCATAGCCATGCACCGGTATAATGACTTTATCTAAACCATCATCTCCCTCTACAATATAGACTAATGCTTGATTCTCTCGACGTGAAATTTTAGCGACATCTTCGCTTCTATCGAGAGAACGAGACCGCTCGGGGTCTTTGGCAGCCTTGCGTTGATCAAAACTTGCTGGATCTTCTGAATTTATAAACTTACCTGACGACAAATCGATCAAATGAGTTTTTATAGTGCCGAATTGTTCTTCGATCGATAATTCTTCATTATAAAGACCAGCCGCTAGCAGAATGTTCTTTTTTCGATCGAGATCTTTATTGGCCTGCTGTATGGGTCTTAGCAAAACGGCCGCCGATGAGACAACCACCGAACAAACTATGCATAACAACAGTGCAACTGTCAGCGTTTTTTTAATGCTGTCTTGATTAGCCACGGGCAAGCCTCCGATTGATATTGGCACGGACAACGAAATGATCAATCAGCGGTGCGAATAAATTTGAAAACAGAATTGCAAGCATAATGCCCTCGGGAAACGCAGGGTTTACGACTCGAATGAGGACAGTCATCACGCCAATAAGTACACCGTACCAAAATCTTCCAGTGTTGGTCATAGAGGCAGACACGGGGTCGGTGGTCATAAACACTAATCCGAACATAAATCCACCCACTACCAAATGCCAGTACCACGGCATCGCAAACATTGGGTTAGTGTCGCTACCTATGGCATTAAACAGCATGGACAGTACGAACATGCCAAGGAAAGTACCTAACATGATTCGCCAGGAAGCAATTCCTGTTGCCAACAAAATTATCATACCGATACCAATAGCAATAACTGAAGTCTCACCCACCGAGCCTTGAACATTGCCTATAAAAGCGTTCATCCAGCCAATTTGGCTTTGCAGAGCCTCAACACCGTTAGAGGCCGCAACCGATAAAGCTGTCGCCCCCGAATAACCGTCTACCGCCACCCAAACGCTGTCGCCTGACATAAAGGCAGGATATGCAAAATATAAAAAAGCTCTGCCTGTCAGTGCTGGGTTAAGGAAATTTTTGCCCGTGCCACCAAAGACTTCTTTACCAATAACAATACCAAAGCTAATACCTAACGCCACCATCCACAGCGGAATATCTGGCGGGCAAGTTAAAGCAAATAAAATCGAGGTAACAAAAAAACCTTCGTTAATTTCATGGCCACGCTTGATCGCAAATACGACTTCCCAGATTCCACCAATCACAAAAGTTGTTAGATAAATAGGTATAAAATAAACCGCACCCAGAACAAAGCAGTCCCAAATATTATTCGGATCAAACCCTCCAAACATACCGGCCAATATTAGACGCCATCCTTCGTCAGCCGCAAAATTACCTGCCGCTAATATCTCATTGGCTTGATGTCCAACGTTATACATACCGTAAAACATAGCGGGAAAAGCCGCCAGCCATACAGTAATCATGATGCGCTTTAAATCGATAGCGTCTCGCACATGAGACGCTCCCTTAGTCACTGTCGAAGGGCGATAAAAAATAGTATCCGCCGCTTCGTAGAGCGCATACCAACTTTCGAGTTTGCCTCCCGGAGTAAAATGTGGCTCGATACGGTCTAACAATTTTCTTAATGGCATGCCTTACCCCTCTTTCTCAATCTGCGTTAAATTATCCCGCAGAATGGGCCCGTACTCATATTTGCCTGAGCATACGTAGGTACAAAGCGCCAAATCTTCTTCGTCTAATTCTAAAGCCCCTAGTTTTTGAGCCGTTTCAGTATCGCCTACGATCAATGCTCTAAGCAGCTGAGTGGGTAAAATATCTAGTGGCATGATGCGTTCAAAACTACCGATGGGAACCATGGCACGCTCGCTACCATGGGTAGTCGTCACCATAGAGAATAACTTTGCTGGAGTCCAAGCCGAAAGAAACGTCCGAGTAACCGAGTGCTTATCAGCTCCGGCGCGCATATACGACATAAACTCACGTTCGCGGCCCTCGTGCAAGACAACGATTTGTTGATGGTAACGGCCAAGATATGCATAGGCTCCACGAGCTTTACGACCGCTGAACACCGACCCCGATATCACGCGGCTATCACTCTCACCTGCTTCAATTTGTCCTGCCGTTAACTCGTCGGTGGAAGCGCCCAGACGAGTTTTAATTAATCGCGGTTGCTCGACAACTGGCCCGGCAAGAGAAACCACTCTCTCTACCGATATTTTTCCATCGGTAAATAACTTCCCGATAGCAATAACGTCTTGATAATTAATAGTCCATGCAGTGACAGCAGCAGAAACCGGTGCTAGCAAATGAATATGGGTCCCCGCCAGTCCAGCAGGATGAGGCCCAGAGAATGTTTCTAACTTTGCGCCAGAGCTACCCACCGAAATAGTCGCGCCTTCGGCCGCGCAACAATAAACCGTCTGAGCCCCAAGGCGGGACAAAATCGTCAAGCCTTGCTCAAAAGCACTGGCTGATTCGCGAATAATCAACTCCGGATCGGCGGCTAATGGGTTGGTGTCGATGGCAGTAACAAAAATCGTGTTTGGAGCACTGTCGACAGCAGGAACTTTACTGTATGGGCGGGTGCGAAAAGCGGTCCAGCAACCCGAATCAATTAATTGCTCTTTAACTTTGTCAGTAGCTAAAGTCGCTAATTGTTCGGGGGTAAAAACAGGGTACGTAATATGCTCATCACCATCGAGATCAATGACTACTGACTGTAACGCCCGCTTGGCGCCTCGATTAATAGTGGCTACAATTCCGGCCCCTGGGGAGGTAAATTTAACGCCTGGATTTTTTTTATCGGTAAACAGTGTCTGGCCTAACTTTACTCGGTCGCCTACTTTGACTTCCATCGTCGGTTTCATCCCAACGTAATCAAAACCTATGAGGGCAACTGATCGGACCTTGGACCCATCACTCACCACTTGTTGTGGAGCTCCTGTGATCGGTAAATCCAAGCCTCGCTTAATTTTGATCATATACCCGCCTACTTCAATAACAAACGCAATAACAAACACAGCTAACGTGAACACAGATTATTCAGTTTGAGCCAGTATTCAGCCGAGCAACAGCATGCGGCAAGATCAAAAAACAAGACCGGTTGACGAGATCTTGTGCTTAGACCTGACAACTACTTTTGCTTTACTTGCCCTTCCATCTTATCTGTTGTCTTTTAGCCAGCAGCCAGATTTGGACAGATTTAAGCGATAAACTAAACCAATATTTTGGTTTGAGGTTAATAATCAACCCTGCAAACCCACGAATACCTGATAAGAATGTTCGCGACAAATTATAGTGGTGGACGCTGTGATTCGCCACCAACTGACGACGCTGACACAGATATTGAATACTTTTGCCAAAATTAATCTCACCGAAGGCTGATATCGCTATTCCAAGCAAGGAGATTCGGCTGCAAAGGCATATCTGGCAGATATTGAAGAACTCATTCGTGCAGAATTTTATTGACCAAAGTGAGAGATCTAGAATGCTCTCAGATATACACCAGAGAGCATT
>JAJRPK010000460.1 GCA_024280785.1 Gammaproteobacteria bacterium | reverse complement strand
TACTCCGTGTTTCTAGCCACTCGGGCTGAGTCTCTAGCTGCTGGAGCATAAACGCCTTCATGACTTCAGCATGCGATTGCACTGCGTTATGGCCAATACCTCCCGTCAACAAAAGAGGAAACCCTGTTTTTTTGTGCAAAAACGCCGCGTAATTCATCCGCGCAATGGCGTGATGATCAGGTTGCACACTGCCGTACTCCGGGGAGTAGTATCTATCGCCTGAACTTAAAACCACTATTGCAACGGGCTTTCCATCAACCAGGTTTATCAGCTCATCGACTTGAATAGCTTCGCTTTGCTGCAAGCACATCTGTAGACTGTTTGCCACATAAGGACTGGCTAAGAGCCAAAGTGAAATAACACTTGCCAAGCACAAACCGATACCAACTATTTTATGGCGTCGCATCAGCAGCAAACCAAGCAACACCCCCAGGATATTAATCATAGGTGGCAGCAACCAAAATTTTAATAACAGTCTATAAGTCATACTGCAGCTTCTCAAATTATTACTATGTCGACAGCGGGCATTTCCATCGAATTAGATCTTGACGTGAATGGCTCTTCGATGCGGTGATAAAGATTAAGAACGGCCGTTTCATTAATCACCTCAACTGAGCTGGCTACCGCTATGGAGTTCGGGGTATCCTAGTTGCTAGATTATAAACAAAATTAACAGCTAATCGGCCCTCACAATGGACTCGCAATACACCCCAAAAACGATTGAAGCCAACGCACAAGAATATTGGCGAGACAATAACAGTTTTCTCGCCACAGAAGACCCTGGTCGTGAAAAATTCTACTGTCTTGCCATGTTCCCCTATCCTAGCGGCAAGTTACACATGGGGCACGTTCGCAACTACACCATCACCGATGTGATTGCCCGCTATCAGCGAATGCTCGGTAAAAATGTTCTTCATCCAATGGGCTGGGATGCGTTTGGCTTACCCGCTGAAAATGCTGCCATTCAAAATAAAACCGCTCCAGCGAAATGGACATACCAAAATATAGCCTATATGAAGCAGCAGCTGCAATCACTGGGCTTTAGCTTTGACTGGTCACGCGAATTCGCTACCTGTCAGCCCGACTACTATAAATGGGAGCAATGGTTTTTTACCCGCCTGTACGAAAAAGGCATGGTTTACAAAAAAATGGCCACCGTTAATTGGGACCCCGTCGATTGTACCGTGCTCGCCAACGAGCAAGTTATCGATGGCCGTGGCTGGCGCTCTGGCGTATTGGTCGAGCGAAAAGAAATTCCCCAATGGTTTATAAAAATCACTGACTACGCAGAAGAGCTATTAACCAGCCTTGATGAGCTCACCGATTGGCCCGAGCAAGTCAAAACCATGCAAAAGAACTGGATAGGCAAATCTCGCGGTGCCGACATACGCTTTGATCTAACGTCGCCTGTCGCAGGGCTGAAAGATTTGGTCGTCTACACTACACGACCCGACACCTTAATGGGTGCCACTTATGTCAGCTTAGCCTCAGAGCACCCCATCGCCCGCGAGATAGCCCAAGACAATGCCGAACTAGCGGCATTTATCGCCGATTGCAAAACTCAATCAGTCGCCGAAGCCGACATGGCCACCATGGAAAAGAAAGGGATCGATACCGGCATTACCGTCGTCCACCCCATAAGTGGCCAACAACTTCCCGTCTGGGTAGCCAACTACGTATTGATGGACTATGGCTCAGGCGCCGTTATGGCGGTTCCCGCCCACGACGAAAGAGATTTTGCCTTTGCTAACATTTATTCATTACCCATCCAGCAAGTAGTTCAGTCTACATCGACCAATGACCCCGCCTTTTCTGGCGATCAATGGCGGGAATGGTATGCACGTAAAACAGCCACCCAGTCCGTTAACTCCGATGAGTTCGATGGTTTGGATTTTAGCGCCTGTTTTAATGCCATAACCCGCAAACTTGAATCATTGGGCAAAGGCGCAGGAAAAACCAATTACCGGCTGCGCGATTGGGGCGTATCTCGTCAACGTTATTGGGGCTCGCCCATCCCCATGCTGAACTTGCCTGAAAGTGGCGAGATCCCTGTTCCCGCAGAAAAACTGCCCGTACTATTGCCCGAAGACGTGACCATCGACGGCGTACAATCACCCATCAAATCCGACCCTGAATGGCGTAAAACCACATTCGAAGGCAAAACCGTCGAGCACGAAACCGATACCTTTGATACCTTTATGGAATCCAGTTGGTATTACGCTCGCTTCACCTGCCCCGATTTTGACGAAGGAATATTAGATCCGGATCGCGCTAACTATTGGTTGCCCGTAGACCAATATGTTGGCGGCATCGAGCACGCTATCTTGCATTTGCTGTACGCCCGATTTTATCACAAACTGTTACGTGACGATGGCTTTGTTAGCTCTAACGAACCGTTTAAGCGGTTACTGTGTCAAGGCATGGTTTTGGCTGAATCCTATTACCGG
Organism: Gammaproteobacteria bacterium; assembly: GCA_024280785.1. Classification (GTDB taxonomy): domain Bacteria; phylum Pseudomonadota; class Gammaproteobacteria; order Pseudomonadales; family UBA7434; genus UBA7434. The sequence goes on along the minus strand of JAJRPK010000460.1, from coordinate 7,314 downwards.
GAAAATAGCGAAGGTGCGAAGCAGTGGTTTAATCCCACCGAAGTAGAAGTGCTACATGACGACAAAGGCAACATCACATCTGCTAGCGAAATTAAAACGGGTGAGGCCGTCATTGTCGGTGGCATAACAAAAATGTCGAAGTCAAAAAACAACGGTATCGACCCGCAAACGGCAATAGAGGCTTACGGCGCCGATACCGTGCGAGTATTTACAATGTTTGCGGCACCCCCTGAGCAAACTCTAGAGTGGAACAACGACGGCGTATCGGGAGCCCAGCGTTTCCTAAAACGGTTATGGAGCTACTGCCACGACAATCAATCACTTATTAGCGAAGGAAAAGGTCAGCTTGGGATAGATTGGTTAATCCAGAACAGCAAGCTTAGCGAAGAGGCAAAGGCCAGTCGTCATGAAATCCACACCGCATTAAAGAAAGCACTCGTTGATTTCGATAAAAACCAATTCAATACCGTTATCGCCGCTTGCATGATTATATTAAATAAGCTGCCAACCGCCGCCGAGCAGTCTGCCGTAGCCGCCGAAGGAATCGCGACACTATTGCGTTTATTGTCGCCGATTGCACCGCATAGCTGCCACTCGCTCTGGCGCGACCTTGATTTTGGCGACGACATTTTATCCGCCATATGGCCAGTGGTTGCCAACGAAGCTCTCACTCAGTCAACCATTGAATTAGTGATTCAAGTCAATGGTAAAGTACGCGCTAAAATCAACGTGGCTGCCGATACCGACAAAGCCGAGCTGGAAAAGTTAGCACTAGAACACGACAACATACAAAAATTTATCGACGGTAAAACGGTGCGAAAAACTATTGTCGTACCGAAAAAACTGGTCAACATTGTCGCCAACTAATGCAAGTGACTAATCAATGCGTGTCCAACCAATCAGTGAATGCCCAGCCAATGAGTAGCCCACCAATGTTATCGATATCCGCAAGGATGAGATTAACTACCCAACCATTAAATGAGTTGATTGTGATGAGTTTAGCTTTCAGCAACCGCGTCCTTGTTAGCCTAATGCTGTTCATAACGATATTATTGACAGGCTGTGGCTATCAATTGCAAAAACCATTAAGTGTGGAAATAAATGCGCAACCTATTTATATTGAGGGCGATTTATTGCTAAGCATCGCACTCAAACGCCAGCTGGTCGCCGAGGGTCTCCTTATTAGTAACAAACGATCTTCCGCCAACAGTACCATCACTTTGAATAATGTTGATTTTGAGTCACGAAATTTTTCGGTAAGCGACGAAGGTAAAAATGCTGAGACTCAACGAAATATGAGCGCGGGAATCAAGTGGAAATACAATAGTGAGAACACAGAAAATGATACAGGTTCTCGTACGCTGCTGCCCTATAGCACCGTAACCACCGAGATAGTTCAGGTGAAAAATCTCGATAATGTAGCGGCTCAGCAAAGTGAAAGTGATTTACTGCTGCGTGAAGCCCGCGACGAGATTGCTGAAAAAATGGTTCAACTTATTCGCTACTATAACTAATAAGGCATTGGAAAAGAGTACCCTTTATTTCAAGACCGTTGCTGGCAGGGATGCCAGCGTCGAACTATAGGGACATACTTTATGTGTGTCTTGAAATAAAGGGTACTCTTTTCCAATGCCTCGATCGTAAATAGCACAAGCACGTCACAGACGTTTATATCATTGCTAATGAACAGTTACTATCTAACACGATTATTTAGGCTTAGCTTTGCCAAACCATCCACTTTTTTCTAAACCATCCACAACGGCATAAAAACCCTTGCAAATATACTCCAACAAACTCACTCAACACCTTAAGCAGACTCTTGCACCTGTCTACTTAATCGCCGGTGATGATATATTGCTAAAAAACGAAGCCGCCGACGAAGTTAGAAAAGCGGCAGGCCAGCAGGGGTTTAAAGAAAGAGAACGTTTTTACTACGAAACCGGTTTCGACTGGATGTCCTGGTCAGACAACTGCAATGCCATGTCATTATTTGCCAATCAAAGGCTCATAGAGCTTACGCTAAACACTAGCAAAATAGGTGCTATTGGTAGCGAAGCGATCGTCAGATATTGCGAAAATCTGCCAGCCGACACAGTGCTATTAATCTTGGCACCAAGAATCGAAGGCAAAGCTAAATGGGTTAAATCCGCTACCTCTACCGGTGTCTTTGTACCCATTTATCCGCTGGACAAAAAACAACTGGCGCCGTGGTTAGTGCAAAGAGCTAAAAGCAAAAAATTAAAATTATTGTACGATGCCGCCGAACTGCTAGCAGATCGCGTCGAGGGAAATCTCGTTGCAGCTGCTCAAGAACTGGATAAGCTCGCTTTGCTGTTGCCAGAAAAAAGCACCGTTGATATTCAAACCGTGGGACGAGCCGTCGCTGATAGCGCCCGCTTTTCAGCGTTTAGCATGCTCGATAGAGCCATCGATGGCGATGCCTTAGGTGCCTGTCGCGCACTTCGTCATCTTAAAGAAGAAGGCAATGAACCGCCGGCGATTATTGGCGCCATCGCTCATCAACTGAGAACATTAGTGCAGCTAAAAGAATACCAGGCTAACAATAAACTCAGCGAAGGTTTTAAATCACTTCGAATTATCAACAAACGACAATCCCCTCTTGCCAATAGCTTGGCGAATTTATCATCGTCGACCCTGAATAACTTTGTTAGACTCGCTTCGTCCGCCGATATTGATAGTAAGAGCGCTAACAAAGCAGCGTCTTGGGCGCTAATGGAAATGATCTTATTAGGGCTAGCCGGAAAACCCCTGCCGACACAATATGCTCATCTGTGAAGAGCCCTCAGCTTGATTCTTGATTAGAGCCCTCAGCTTGATTCTTGATTAGAGCCTTCAGCATAATCAAAGGCCTTCAGCGTTATCAGAGCCGTCAGCATGATCAAGGCCATCATCGTTATAACAACTTTACAATAATTCACTCATTGACCCATTATAAAGCACCTACCCATTCCAAAAACCTGTGTTCACATACGCTTCGATTAAAATAGTTTCACTGGCGTATCCATCCAAAGTGCTTTAAATTTTACCAAAGTGCTTTAAGTTTTGTGCTAATCGCGTCTACCTTCTTTATTCGACCTCGATTACCGCCCTAACGTCGACTATTACGCACCCGAATTCTATGGCAATCAGCCGTTAACGAGATTATAAGAGGAATACCCTGTGCCCGATTCATCCGCCGAAAAAGTTTTGCTAGTCAGCTCCGACTGCCATGCCGGAGCGTTGCCCAATACCTACAATGAGTACATGCCCAGCAAATACCATGAAGCTGCCAATGCTTGGTGGGTGGAGTACGCCAAAGAGATGATAGCCCGCACCGGTACATTCTTTGATCAAGAAGCGACCGAAGAATTTGCTAAAAGCGGCGGCGACGATAATGGTGCGGGGCTGTTCAGTTTGCGCGGCATGGAGGAAATGGCCAACTCCAGTGATGATGAACTCAGAGCATTATTAAACGATGAAACCAGCCCCTTCGCTCCGCGTCGCGGCGAATACAATGCCGAAGTTCGTCTAAAAGAACTAGAAGATGACGGCATCGCCGCCGAAGTAATCTTTCCACAAATGGCCCCTTTTGGCGCCGGTTTATTGCAGTATCGCCATCCGGTCAGTGCCGAGCACAACCTCGAAGGAAATCGCGCCTATAACCGCTGGCTCGCTGACTTTTGTCAGGTTCACCCCGGACGTCATGCAGGGGTTGCCATCATTAATGTCGATGATATCGATATTACCGTACAAGAAATTCGCAATGCCAAAGAGATGAAACTGACTGGCGGAGTTCTTTTACCCACCAGCACAGGTGACCATCCTTTTTATCACCACCCGCGTTACGACCCTCTATGGGCCGTTTGCGTCGAACTGGATCTGCCACTTCACGTCCACTCTGGCTGGACACCGGACTATGGTGACCTACCTACCGCTACACAGATGTTTATCAGCGAAGTGGATATGTGGGCGCATCGTCCTTTTTCTGCATTACTGTGGGCAGGCGTCTTTGAAAGGCACCCCGAGCTTAAATTTATCTTTACCGAAACCGGTTGTTCCTGGATTATCGAGTGGCTTCGGGTATTGGAATTTAAATCGCAAAACCCTTTGTTTGCCCACTTTAAGAAAGGTCTATCATTGACACCCACCGAGTATTTTCAACGCAATTGTTATATCGGAGCCTCATTTTTACCTAAGCATGAAATTGGCGATCGCTACAAAATTGGCGTAGACAAACTCATGTGGGGCTCGGACTATCCGCACATGGAAGGCACTTGGCCCAATACCAGGCAGTACATGCTCGACACCTTTGCGGGCGTCCCCGAAGACGAAGTACGCATCATGTTGGGCAGCAAAGCCGTCGAAATTTTTGACTTCGACCTGCCTCAACTAAAAACCATCGCCCATAAGATTGGCCCTTCTATAAGCGATATCATTGGCGAGGTTTAAGCTTACAGCCGTTAAAATAAGGGAAAGCTCTCATTTAGACCAAAAACCCAACTATCCCCATCATTGTTTAAGACAATCCCGGCAAAACTCTGTAAGCTGCACGGCCGCCAGCAAGGCGCCTCGTCATGCCTGTGCATGACTACCATCGTTTATAGAGCGTATATAGAGCACCCCTTATTTAGAGAACCCCTATGAGTTTTACCGAGCTAGGCCTTTCGGCCCCGATCCTTAAAGCCGTGGCTGATCAAGGTTACGAAACACCGTCGCCGATTCAAGCCGAAACCATACCTGCCATACTCGACGGCAAAGATGTAATGGCCGCTGCCCAAACCGGCACGGGTAAAACCGCGGGCTTTACTCTGCCCATGCTAGAACTGCTGGCAAAGGGGCCGCGCCCACAAGCCAATCAAGTTCGGGCTCTGGTGCTGACACCGACTCGCGAATTGGCCGCACAAGTAGCCGCCAGCGTCGCCACTTACAGCAAACATTTGCCGCTGCGATCAACCGTAGTATTTGGCGGTGTTAAAATTAACCCGCAGATGAAGGCTCTACGGCAAGGCGTCGATGTACTCGTAGCAACCCCCGGCCGCCTACTTGATCTGTACAATCAAAATGCCGTTAGATTTAAGCAACTCGAAGTGCTTGTGCTCGACGAAGCTGATCGCATGCTCGACATGGGTTTTATTCACGACATCCGCAAGCTGATTACTTTTATCCCCAAACAGCGTCAAACCTTAATGTTTTCGGCAACATTTTCTAAGGATATTCGCACGCTGGCCAAAAGCATGGTCAACAATCCGGTAGAAATTTCTGTTAGCCCTCGCAACACCACTGTTGAGTCTGTCGATCAATGGGTTTGCCCAGTGGATAAAGCCAAAAAATCTGCGTTGCTAACGCATTTAATAAAGCAGAACCAGTGGCATCAGGTTCTTGTGTTTACCCGTACAAAACACGGTGCCAACAAACTAACCCGCCATTTAGAAGGCAAGAATATAAAGACACTGGCAATTCACGGCAATAAAAGTCAGGGCGCACGAACCAAAGCATTAAAAGAATTCAAGGACGGCTCGATTCAAGTGTTAGTAGCCACCGATATTGCCGCCAGGGGCTTAGACATAGATCAGTTACCTCAAGTGGTTAACTTTAATTTGCCGAATATACCCGAAGATTACGTTCATCGAATTGGTCGTACCGGACGCGCGGGCGCCAGCGGATTTGCAATGTCGTTAGTCTGCGCCGATGAGTTTGCTGAATTATCTGATATCGAAAGACTGATTCAACAAATATTGCCGCGCCGAACCGAAGAGGGCTACGAACCGATACATCCACTGCCCGAATCTCGTCTGGATCGTCGACCACCGCGCGCCAAAAAACCGAAAAAAGCTAAGCCTTACAATAAAAGTGCTCATCCAAGAGCAAGAACAGCCAAAGACGCTCAACCGCGCCGAGCAGAACACAAAGATGGCCAACGTTCTAGCGACAACGCTCAGGGACGACCATCGGGAAACAGCAAAAAGCGCTTTAGTGGCGGTCAAGGTGGCAACACCAAATCCAATAGCCGACCACGTTTTAGTGGCAGTGGTAATCGCTAAAAAGCAGGTCTTGATCCACTGCTACATTAACGTCTGGCAAGCCTTTAGCTACCGTAATAGCGTATAATTATCCGCTGTTTAGTTATCGATACTTTCGCTAGAGGAACAACACCATGGAAACCCGCGGCTACTTTATTGTCGGAGACTTTATTTTTAACGGATTGGCAGGGGCTTTAGTCGGCTGCGTCAGCGTCTTAATGATCAGCACCAGTTGGAACATGTGGCTGGCAATGTTCATAGGTATGTTCGTCGGCATGATACTAGGCATGGTGTTGTCGTATCTAGGTTTCGTCCAGCGCCTTGGTGCCATGGAAGTTATGCTTCCTGGCATGGTGACCGGCATGCTAGTTGGCATGGTCATTACCATGTACGCTGCAATGATGCCCCTAAGCGTGCTAACCGGCACCTGGATGGGCGCAGCAATAGGGCTAGGAACAATAACGATTCTTTATATGGCCAACGCAGGACTTTGTCGGCAAACCTACGTGCCGGAGCAAAAGTAATGGACTTAATAACGCAGGCAAAGTGGGACAAAGCGGCAAAAACATTTGACCTCATGGCGGGAGACGGTCCAGAGAAGCGTTGGGCTCCCTACAAAACTGAACTTTTTTCCCAGATGCATGGCAAAGTGTTGTTTTTGGCGGTTGGCACCGGATTAGATATCGAACGCTTCCCCTCAGGGCAAGACATTACTGGTATTGATATCAGCCCTAAGATGCTCGAACAAGCCAAGGGCCGAGTCGCAGCTTACGATGGAACCATGAATGTGATGGCTATGGATGTCCATCACATGAGCTTTCCCGACAACCACTTCGATCAAGTTTTTACCTCCTGCACCTTTTGCTCTGTGCCCAACCCTGTAGATGGACTAACCGCCTTAAAGCGCGTATTAAAACCCGGTGGCGAACTACACATGTTTGAACACACCGGCAGTCATTTTTTTCCTTTTAACGTTATGCTAAACGTTATAACTCCGCTGACCAGAACCTTTGGGCCAGAAGTGAACCGCAATACCGTTAAAAATGTACAAGCTGCAGGGTTTAACATTAGCAAGGTCCAAAATATTTATTTGGATGTTGTCAAAATCATTTCAGCGACCGCACCATAGGCTTCATACTAATAAGGTCTTTGAAAAGAATGCCCTTTATTTCAAGACACACATAAATATGTCCCTATAGTTCGACGCTGGCATCCCTGCCAGCAACGGTCTTGAAATAAAGGACATTCTTTTCAAAGACCTCGGTAGCAGCAACCCCTTCTAACATTCATTAAC
>JAJRPK010000459.1 GCA_024280785.1 Gammaproteobacteria bacterium | reverse complement strand
TAAAGCAGCAGATACTGTGCCGCGAGATTACGTTCCTCCGGTAACGTGTACCAGTCGGTATTGTCGCCGTGCATGTTTTTATTAAGGCGCTTGAAGGTATCGGCAATAACATTGACATGTTTGACCTCGGGTTGTTGTCGGTACCAATCAGCGAAAGCCTCCACTTTGCGCAAAAATTCGGGTTCGCTCAGCCCGCCCTCACTTTTGCTGTCCAGTGAATAATCAATAAAATATAGACCGGTGAGATTATCTGAGACTTTATCCGTATGCTGACGAAATTCGATGGTCTCATCAAAATATTCTACGAAGGTATCGTTAAGAGCATTCAGTGGAACCAAGGCGGTAAAACCGAGAATGATTAGACCCATGCCCCACAATAAAGGTGTCCGTCGGTGTATTACAAATTCGGCAAAGCGATCCATTGCTACGCTTCCTTTGCTCTGGCTTTCTCGAGCCTTCACTGGGAGCAGCGACATCAACGCCGGCAGAAATGTCACGCTAAGCACGAAGGCAAACATTACGCCCATTGCGGTAATGTTGCCCAAATCCTGGAAGGGTGGTGAATCACTAAAGTTCATGCTCAGAAAGCCTACAGCCGTCGTAATCGAGGTTAGAAATATGGGGTTAAAATTAACCCTGAAGCTCTCCACGATAGCATCGTGTTTGCTCATTCCCTTGCGCATCTGAAATAACATCGTAATGAGAAAGTGAATACTGTCAGCCACTGCCAGCGTCAGTATCACGGTGGGTGCCGAGGCTGAAGGTGGTGTCATTTTAATACCCATCCACCCCGTGGTTCCCATCGCCATTAAAATAGAAAAGAAGATAAGTATTACGGTAGCAATCGTGCCCGGAATGGTGCGTAGAAAAACCAACATGCCGATAATAATGGCTCCAAAGACTATTGGTATCAGTGTTTTTATATCGTTTTCGGAGGCCTCGGGAAAGGCGTTGTTCATCATAATAACGCCGGTGGTATAGAAATCGATTTGTGGGTATTTAGCTTCCATTTCGGCGACCATGGGGCGCACAAAACTCACCACTTCGGGTACTTCTGCATTGGGGTTTTTCCCAGGAAGCTCGATGGTGATGTTAACGCCGGTGGCGTGTTTTTTGGGAGAAATCAAGCGGTTTAATAGCAGTGGTTCTTTGGTGGCGATATCTGCGCTTTTGAGGAGTTCTTCCGCGGTCATGTTTATTGGATCTTCGATCAGATCCGTGACTACCAAATCGTCTTCCTCTGCAAAGGTATGCTGAAAATTAGAGATTGAATCGACGCGAATTGAATAGGGAATTTGCCAGGATTTATCGGTCAGCTCAACAACGGCTTCCAACACGTCCGGTTCGAATACCTTTCCCGATTTCGGCATTAGCATAATCAGGACATTATCGTTCTTTGTGTACGTATCCTGGAGATTATCGAAGGCCATAAGCTGAGGATTATCCTCACCAAAAAAGACCCGATAATCAGTGGTAAATTCCAAAAATCGAGCACCTGATGCAAGCGCCATAAGTGAAATTAGCGTGAGCAGGATAACAACCCAGCGCCAGCGTAGTATCCATTCGGCGTATTTTATGACCATGCTATTGATCCCATATTATTGTTCATTAGTGACGAGTTTTGGAAGAGTTATATTTTATTAATATTCCCAAAAGACTGAATCATGATCCTCTCCTGGGAGTAACGAGTTGTAACAGTTTGTAACTCAAGTTTCGGAGTCTACCTATATTTGTCATTCCTGCAGGAATGACTTGGGATGTACATTAATACGCCAAAACTTGGGTTTTTAACCATAGCAACACTAAGCGCGCATATTATTCAGCACATGAACCAAGCTATCGCCGCACTTATGTAACATTTCCCGGTTTTGCGCATTTTTTGCGGCAGAAAGGCAACCTTCGAGGCTCGCGATAAGCATGATCGCCATTGCCTCACAATCGATTTCAGTTCTCACCTGCTTTAACTTTTTTCCTCTTTTAAGTGCGTCCTCTAGTCCAGTCCGCCATTCAGAATAAAGGGATTCGATTCGTTCCCGAAAACCTTCATCGACCGGCGACATTTCCTGGGAGAGATTCGCAAGAGGGCAGCCTAAGCGGATATCCTCCAACGTCATACGCTGGCCCGATTCAGCAAGTATGGCAATCATTGTATCAATAGGGTTTCCCTTCTTCAGCGGCTTGATCCAGAATTCAAAAACCGCTAAACGAATAATTTCCTCAATAACCGCATAACCCACATCTTTTTTACTCGGAAAGTAATGGTAGAACGCACCTTTGGTAACGCCAGTACGTTTTAGGATGTGGCTCAGGCTTGCCGCCTGAAATCCCATGTGATGAATTTCTTCAAAAGCCGCCTCTAATAGTCTTCTGCGCGTGGGCTCGCCTTCATCTGCATTTTGAATATGCTTGTGAAAATGCCAAATTGGCGCTTGCTCTATCTGTGCGGAAATTTTTTCGGATTTAACGACCACGTTTGGAATACCTCCATACCGGTTGGTATGTTTATAGGCCATGTTGTGTGTTCTGTCAAATGAATTTGTAGGTTTTTTTTAAAAACCCCTTATTTTTATGGTTGTCGGGAAATTGTGAACTTTGTCACTGGCGATTGGTCCCCTATGGCTCCACCGTGTTGGTGAAAATGGTGGGCAGATAAGCACGCACCATCCGCCGAAAATTTTAAAAGAGTCAATTTAAAAGGGAGTTATTTAGAGTTTTTTTGATAAGTGTCAAGAGTACTCAAAATACGATGGATAGGTACCTTGCTAGTTTCAATTTAACTGCTATATGCAGAGTAAAGGGTTTTGTAAACCGAACATAAGCTCAAGGGCTTTGAGCTAATTGAGACCATCATTTAATAGGGAGGTTAAGCATATGCACGCTTTAAATATCCACTGGTTGTTTGTCATTACGTTATTCGCATTGGCCACGCTACTTGCCGAATCTAAGCTGCAAGTGCTCTCCGATTTGCAAGAAGCCTATCACCAGGCCCAACTGCAGATAGAAACTATAGAAGAAAAAGGCAAGCCAACCCACAGGCATGCCGTCAATGCCAGTAATCACTTAAGTGTCGATTTTGATGGCGAAAGTATTTTGGCTCACTCTTTGAAGGGAGACTGGAGGGTGCGCATGGAATTGACCCAGCTTGGCGCCCCTCATCAACTTAAACCTGCGAATAAATCTTCCGTGCAGATTTTAGGTAACCGCATCACCTACGACCGAGGCAACAT
>JAJRPK010000458.1 GCA_024280785.1 Gammaproteobacteria bacterium | reverse complement strand
TGTCATAAGTTTCATCAATTTGACGTATAAGTATTTGGCATATTTCTCTGCGTTCATCTCATTTTATTAGGCCATTAGTAGATCCGCTTTCGGCTGCTCACACGCCATTTCAAGCACTCATTTCGCGGGGATTAACGGCGGGGAATAATTCACCGTTGTCCAGTTTCAGATCAATCAACTAACAATGGGGGATTGCTCAGCTTTTACCCATTAAAATATTTTTCAATAGAGATTGCAGGCTTTGTGGTAAAGTTCTGCTAAATATACTGCCCACTGTTATAAGGATAAAAATAATGGCTTATTTTATCACTGGTGCTTCTGGATTTATTGGCAAGCGGTTAGTTAAAAAATTATTGGATGAACAAAGGGGCTTGATCTATGTTTTGACCCGCAGTGCATCCAAAAAAAGAATGAATGCTCTCATCAAAGAGTGGGGGGCAGAAAAAAGAATTATCCCTCTAACAGGCGACCTTGAAAAAAAGAATCTTGGCTTAAACGCGGCCAGTCTGAAATTGCTTAACACTAAAATAAAGTACTTTTTCCATTTAGCCGCCATTTACGACTTATCCAGTAGTGCAGAGAGTCAACAATTAGCTAATGTTGACGGCACCCGTAATGCGATTGAGCTTGCAGTAAAAATAAAGGCTTCATGCTTTCACCATGTCAGTTCTATAGCGGCGGCTGGGGCATATAACGGTATTTTTCGTGAAGACATGTTCGTAGAAGCTGAAGGATTAGAACATCCCTATTTTCGCACTAAGCACGACTCTGAAGGCCTTGTTCGCAACGAGTGTTCGATACCGTTCCGTATCTATCGTCCCGGTGTTGTAGTGGGAGACTCAAAAACGGGAGAAATGGATAAAGTAGATGGGCCCTATTACTTGTTTAAACTGCTGCAAAAAATGCGCAATACCTTTCCTCAGTGGATGCCAATGCTGGGAATAGAGGGCAGTCGATGGAATATCGTACCGGTGGATTACGTCGTCGATAGCATGGTCTACTTATCTCATAAAAAAGGTCTCAATGGCCGCTGTTTTCATTTGACGGAATCGAACCCACGGCGGATAGGAGACGTGATTAACATTTTTGCGAAGGTCGCACACGCTCCAAAAATGAGTATGCGAATTGACGCTAAACTGTTCTCTTACATTCCGTCGTACTTGGTTTCCGGAATCGTCCAGTTGGCGCCCGTAAAGCGAATCATTAATGCTATTAGTCAAGACTTGGGCATTCCGCCCGATCTTTTGGGCTTAATCAACCATCCTACGAGCTTTGATAATCGCGAAACGCTAAAAGCGTTAAAAGGCTCGGGGATCGAAGTTCCGGATTTAAAAGATTACGCTTGGTGCCTTTGGGATTATTGGGAGCGTCACCTTGATCCCGATTTATTTATCGACCGCAGCCTTAGTGGGCGCATAGCCAATAAAACTATTCTCATTACGGGTGCTTCATCAGGGATAGGTGAAGCTGCTGCATTTCGACTAGCCGAAGCGGGCGGTAACATTATTGTCGTTGCTCGTGGCACAGATCAACTACAAGAAACCGCAAAGAAAATTCGTCAACTGGGGGGTACCGCGCACGTTTACACTTGCGATGTTGCTGATATGGATGACTGTGACCGATTAGTCAAAAAGGTAATAAAAGATCACGGTAGCGTTGATATTCTAATCAATAATGCGGGGCGGTCTATTCGACGATCGGTAGCACTCTCTTTTGACCGTTTTCATGACTTTGAAAGAACCATGCAACTTAATTATTTCGGTAGCTTGCGTCTAACTATGGGCTTTTTACCGAACATGATTAGTAAACATCAGGGTCACGTTATCAATGTGTCATCAATTGGTGTGTTAAGTTATTCACCAAGGTTTTCGGCCTATGTGGCATCTAAAGCGGCGTTAGATGCGTTTAGCCAATGTGCAGCTTCCGAATTTTCAAGCGACAATATTCATTTTACTACGATCAATATGCCGTTGGTTAGAACGCCGATGATAGCCCCAACCAAAATGTATAAAAACGTACCGACATATAGTCCAGAAGAGGCTGCCGATTTACTCACCAAAGCCATAATTCATCGTCCTAAACGTATTGCAACACGGTTGGGTACGGCGGCAGCTGTGATGCATGCACTTGCACCAAAAATAACTGAAGTTGTTCTTAATACGGCATTTAATCTGTTTCCCGATTCGGCAGCAGCTAAAGGTGAAGCGGAAAAAGCATCTGCGGTATCGGCAGAACAAATAGCCTTTGCGCAGTTAACTAAAGGCATCCACTGGTAGCTACGCTACATCAACTTAAGCAATACCGGTTTTACTAATGGCTTACGGGGCGATGCCGGCCAGTATTTTTTCAAAGGCTTCATCGCCGTAGATCTGTCTTGCCATGGGGGCCATATCCGGGCCTTTTCGCAGTTCATTGCCTCCTTCTATGGCGAAGCTTTGTCCCGTCACCCAAGACGATTCAGGACCCGCTAAGTAACGAACCCCGGCAGCAATATCTTCGGGCTCACCGAGCCTGTTTAAGGGTTTTTCACAAGCAAATTTTTCTTTAACTTCTTTATTGGCGAAAATAGCCTCAGTGGCTTTGGTTTTAGTGAGTCCGGGCCTAACCGCATTTACGCGAATATTAAGAGACGAAAGTTCTTCCGCTGCTGCTCTAACAAATCCTTCAAGGCCGGATTTGGCTGTTGTATAAGCGGATAGCCAAGGGAAAACCAATTTCGCAGCATCGGAGGATATACAAACAATTGACGCGGTATTGTTTTTATTAGCTGTTTTTGCCATTAGCGGGGCAGCATAACGAACGAGTAAAAAAGCGGAAACAATATTAAACGATATCTCTTCGCTAAAGCTTGCTTCGTCGTGCATTAAAATCGGCTTTATGGCACCACCGCCCACTGTAGCAACGGCAATATCTAAAGATCCAAATCGTTGAACACTGTCTTGTAGGGCTTGTTGTAACACTGCGGGGTCTCTTGCACTGCCCGCAACGGTGAAAACCTCAGCCGAACGAGGAGCTTTATTCAACAGTTTTTCTCGAACTTTATCTAACTCATCAAGATTGCGTGCCATCAAAGTGACCTTTGCACCGTCGTCTAAGAAGGCCTTGCCACAGGCGCTGCCTATGCCTCCTGAACCACCCGTAATAAATGCATG
>JAJRPK010000017.1 GCA_024280785.1 Gammaproteobacteria bacterium | reverse complement strand
GGCTTCTTTTATTGAGGGTGGAACTGCTTTTATTGCCGCTCGGCTAGAAATAATAATCGTCGGTAGAGTCATTAGGGTAAGAACAATCCCTCCTACTAGCGGCACAGAACGCGGAAAGCCAAATAGGTTGAGAAAAACAGCTAAGCCTAACAAGCCAAACACAATGGACGGCACAGCAGCCAGGTTATTAATATTAACTTCTATAAAATCAGTCCAACGATTTTGCGGGGCAAATTCTTCCAGGTAAATGGCGGCAGCAACGCCAATAGGAAACGACAAAGCTAAAGTAATGATTAGCGTGTAGAACGATCCGACTAAGGCTCCTCTTATGCCAGCTTGCTCGGGTTCTCGAGAATCTCCCGCAGTGAAAAATATATCATTGAAGCGGAGCTTTAGATCTCCCGATGAAAGTAAGTCATCGATGAGTGCGATTTTGTCGTCTTTAATTCTACGGTTTTCTTCCGGGGTATTTCTATCTATATGTCCCTTGATGAGTGAGTCGATGTCATCGTCGGCGGGGAGCCACATGATATGAGTTTGGCCTAACAGTTTCCTATCAGATAACCGCTGCCTCACTTGATAGTCAGCGCCAGAACTCACCAAGCTATAAAGTCTCTTTTTTTCTTCCCGTGAGTTCATTGAGGGGAAACGCTCTCTCAGCGCTGCTTTTATTACTGAGTTATAATTTGCGTATTGCCATTGTTCTTCGTCGAGAGGATCGTTTATACCGAGTACTTCGGCTTTAAATTCCAAATTAAGTCGAACATAACTTTGGGTAAAGGCGGTCCAGCCGTTACCAACGACGGTAATTAATAAAAAAAGGAGTGCCGCAAGGCCGACAAGCACGGACATCAAACCTAATCGGCGAAAACGTTTTTCGCTAGCATAACGCTTTGCTAAATGCTTATTTGCCATTTTTGTCGTTGATGGTTTCATTTTATCTATTCAGTAGCCTTATTAAACAGGGCATCTAAACCCAGGTAGTGTTTACGATATTGAAGCAGATTAAATCATTCTGCAAATAATATATCTTTATCGCTCTTTTCAGTCTTACTCATACTGTTCGCGATATTTTCTAACAATGTACAACGCTAGAACGTTTAGACTCAATGTAGTAAAAAATAGCATGAGAGCGAGTGCAAAGGCGGCCAATGTTTTTGGCGAGTCGAATTCTTGGTCGCCGACTAGCAAAGTAACAATCTGAACGGTTACAGTTGTTACTGTTTCTAACGGATTTGCAGTGAGTTTTGCCGATAGGCCGGCGGCCATTACCACAATCATGGTTTCGCCGATGGCTCTTGATACCGCGAGCAGTACGGCGCCGACAATGCCAGGTAGCGCAGCGGGTATAATAACTTTTCGTATAGTTTCTGAATGGGTCGCGCCTAAACCAAAGGAAGCGTCACGTAAAGATTGGGGCACTGCTGTAATTACGTCATCTGATAGAGAAGAAACGAAGGGGATAATCATTACTCCCATTACTAGGCCTACCGCAAGAGCGCTTTCCGACGTGACGTTGAGTCCTACCGTTTCACCAAAATCTCTCAGCATAGGAGCAACGGTAATCGCCGCAAAGAAACCATAAACGACGGTTGGGATACCAGCAAGAATTTCCAGCAGCGGTTTGGCGTAAGATCGAAAACCAGGGCTGGCGTACTCGGCCAAATAAATGGCGGACATTAGGCCCACTGGCACTGCTACCAGCATGGCAATGGCTGAAATTAGCAAGGTTCCAACAAACAGTGGTACAGCACCAAATGCTCCCGAAGATCCAACTTGGTCTTCACGGATAGCCATTTGAGGGCTCCAATGGGTGCCGAAAATAAATTCAAATATTGATACGGAATCGAAAAAACGTATGGCCTCGAATAGAACAGAAAAAACGATGCCGACAGTGGTTAGGATAGCGATGCAGGCGCAGCCTAATAATAAATATCCAACAGTGGCTTCGTATCGGTTTCTGGCGCGAAAGTCGGGGGCTAATCGCTGCCATCCAATAACGAAACCGATAAGTAACAGTAGTACTGTTGCAACAAGTTTGAATTGCTCACTAGTCGCGTGAAGAGACAAAAATCTTTCGGCAAGAGGCTTTAATTCAGCGTAGTGGATGGTTTGGTCGTGACCATCGGCGATAAGGTTGATTTCACTAAAAGCCAGTAATTTTTCGGTCGAGTTAGCGGTTGAATAGCTCGTGGGCAGTTCAGAAACAATGATGGATTTGACGAGCGCATCATCCAAAATTGACCAGCCAGCCAATAATAGAAGGGCGGGTATAACCGCTGTGATAATTAGCCAAGTACCAAAGTAATGCGGTTGCGAGTGTAATGCAGCGCCGTTGCTTTTTAAAAGCAAGGCTTTGCGTTGGCCTGCATAAAAAACAAACGCGGCGACAACGACAAAGAGAGTAAAAAAAGTACTTAATGGCATTGTTGGCGTAACACCTGATTGTTGATTTACTTGTTTACAGAATAGCTGACGAAGAACAGACTAAAGTCAGTAACAAATGCTGGAGCAAAAATTACAAAGGCCAGGCACTCATTAAGAGAATTAGTTAGGTATAAAGAGCGATAGCAAAAGATCACTCTTTATACCTGTTGCAGAATAGAATTGCCAGCTTGAAAATTAAAGTGCTAGCAGCTTCAATTTTTTTACGGTCGCCCCAATTTCTTTTCGAGTAGTGCCATCTAAAGGGATCATCCCTTTTTCTGCAAGATATCCGTCGCTGCCCCAAGCTGCTTCAGAGGTAAATTCTTTTAAGTAACCTTTCATGCCGGGCACAATACCAATATGGGCTTTTTTGACGTAGAAATAAAGTGGCCGAGATATGTTGTAATCACCTGATGCAATGGACTCGAAAGTGGGTAGATTATTTTCGATAACGGACCCTTGGACTTTATCAGCATTTTGGTCTAGAAAACTAAAGCCAAAGATTCCAAAAGCCGTGGGATTAGCGTTGAGCTTACTCACGATAAGATTGTCATTTTCGCCCGCTTCAATATAAACGCCATCTTCGCGAATAGTATGGCAGCGCTGTTTATACCTTGCCTTATTCGACTTCTTCAACGTTTTAATCCAGTTAAAGGATTTGCAGCCTCCTTCCATCGCTAATTCGGCAAATGCGTCTCTTGTGCCGGATGTGGGTGGTGGACCCAGCACTTCAATTTTTATGGCGGGCAAATCGGAATTAACATCCTTCCAAGTAGTATATGGATTAGAAATAAACGTTTCCGATCCATCTGGGTTGGGAACTTGTTCTGCCAGAGCGAGATAAATATCTCGGCGTTCTAGATGCAATTGCTTGGCGTTCTTCGAATTAGCGAAGACAATACCATCGTAGCCGATCAATACTTCGACGATGTCAGTCACTCCGTTTTTTTGGCACATCTCAAACTCGGTTTGCTTAATTCGACGCGATGAATTGGTTATGTCGGGATAGTTAAGCCCAATACCTTTACAAAAGAGCTTCATTCCACCGCCGGACCCTGTAGATTCGATTTTCGGTGTTTTAAACTGGCTTCTTTTACCAAATTTTTCTGCAACAACCGCAGCAAATGGATAGACCGTGGAAGAGCCGACTATCTCTATATAATCGCGGCTACCTGCGGCAGTAAGGGCGCTGGAAACGATAAGTGCTACAGAGGCAATAATCAGTGTTTTTTTCATCTTCGCTATCTCCTGACGAGATTATTAATGTTGAAAGGTTGTCGAGGTCAATGTTAAGTCGCTATCTAAACATCGTAAGACAGGAATATGACATTTTAGTGACAAATGTTGTGATTATTTGATGACGGCCTGAAGACGGCTTGAAGACAGGGGTTGGTTGAAAATTAACAAGAGTTGTAAGGGTAAATCTAATGGAGGTTTCAACGGATGAGCAAGTTTCTTTGGCAATGAAAGGTACGAATGAAGTGAGTAGCGGGAGATTAATTATCGGTGGGCTGCTCTGATTCCAGAACCTCTAGTGGGAAAGTGCAAATAAAGCGACTGCCTTTGCCAACGACACTGTGGATAGTCAGTTCGGCGTTGTGCCGAGCCAAAACGTGCTTAACGATTGCAAGCCCTAGACCGGTTCCTCCGGTAGAGGATGTCCGGCTACTATCCACGCGATAAAAACGTTCGGTCAATCTTGGGATATGAATGGCGTCGATTCCCTCACCGTCATCCTGGACTTCGATCAGCATATTGTTGCGTACACACTTACAGGAAATTTGAATCTTACCGCTGTCCGAAGTGTACTTGATGGCATTTTGAATGAGATTAGATAACGCGCTGTGGAGTTCATCATAATTGCCGATCATCTGTAACGGCCATTTAAGCGGTGGTGTTTGATGCTGAAAAGTATCGGTAGCAATGTCTAAGCTAATAGATTTTTTAGGGAACGGTAACTTGGCGTCTGATACTAAGCCAGTCAATAAGCCTTCGATGGTGACCCTATCAGTATGGCTTTGAGATTTGGGCACCGATTCGAGGCGGGACAGTGCAATGAGGTCCTCTACCATGGTATCCATTCGATGAGACTGGACAAGCATTTGTTCGATGGCTCGAGGCCAGATGTCGGGTAGCCCTTCAATATTATCTTTGAGCGTTTCCAGATAGCCGGTGATCACCGTAAGAGGTGTTCGAAGTTCGTGGGAGACATTGGCGACAAAGTCTCGGCGCATTTTTTCCAGGATATACACATCGCTAATATCGCGTGCAAAAACAAGGGTATGGTTGTGCCTGAAAATTGTCGCCTGTATTTCAAGGTGGAGTTGGGGCGAGCGAGGGGATACCAGAATGAGTGGCTGATCGAATTGCTGCTGCTCTAAATAACGATTAAATTCTGGCGCCCGAATTAGATTTACTAATAACTCTCCTTTGTCGCGTTCTAATTGTATGCCGAGTAGATCAAGGGTCGATTTGTTACACCAGTCAATTTTACCCGCATGATCGATGACTACCACGCCGTTATCTAGCGCCTGAAATGATTCTTTGAAATATTCGACATCTTCGCGCAGGAGCTGTTGTTCATTGCGAAGTTCATTCAGCAATCGTTGAATTTGGTCTATGATCGTTGACCAAAAGGTATTGACCAATGGCTTTTTGCTGAGCCCTCGATTATCTAACCAATCATTAAAATGACGGTAGTACCGTAGCATCATCAAAATGTAAAAACATAATGCTATTGCGAGTCCAGCCCAGGCATAGTCCCATTGACTTCCAATAAGATAGCCGAGGGACAATAAAAGACCCAGCTTAAGTAACTCATCTCTATAGAGCGAATTCATCTAGTACTCGAAAAAGAGTGGAAATGTTAGAACAGAGACTATCATGTTATCTTGCCAGTAAATTTTTACGGGTCAGTATTTTATATGATAACTAAAACCAAGCAGTTCGATCATAGATTTTTTAGTCCTTCTTTGGCCGAAAACCGGTAGCCTGTCCCTCTGACTGTCTGGATATAACGGCCGCAATCCACATTGCTAACAGGGGATTTAAGTGTTTGACGCAATCTACGAATATGGACATCCACCGTTCGTTCTTCAACGTAGACGTTATTCCCCCAGACTTGATCTAGCAATTGGGCGCGAGAATAAGCTCGTTCGGGGTGAGTCATAAAAAATTTTAGCAGTCGAAATTCAGTTGGACCGACATTAATGGGTTGTTCTTCCAAAAAGACTCTGTGCCCCACGGGGTCAAGTCTTAAACTCTCGACGACTAAGTTGTCTTGTGTGGCTAATCCTTCGGCTCGGCGCAGAATTGCTTTGATGCGGGACAAGAGCTCTTTGGGTCTAAAGGGTTTAGTGACATAGTCATCGGCACCGGCATCTAAACCCTGAACCGCATTTTGTTCGTCTACTTTAGCGGTTAACAGAATGACCGGTATTTCACGGGTTGCATCGTCATGTTTTAGTCGCCTTAGCAGTTCCAAGCCACTAACTTCGGGCATCATCCAGTCGAGCAAAATCAAATCGGGTTTGTTGTCAAAGATCAACGGTAGTGCTTCAGCGGCCGAAGCAGCTTCATCGCATGCGAAGCCCGCTAGCTCAAATGCTACGCGAATCATCTCCCGGATGGGGGCTTCATCGTCCACTATAAGTATTTTTAAATCGGCCATATTAAGCTTATTTACTCGGTGTTCAGCTTACCGTAACAGGCATAAGTATCGTCATTTCACGTAAAAGTTACTTAGGTATTATCGCTTTAAAAAAGGCAGTATATCGCTAATTAATGCCCGCGAGTCTGAAGACTACGCTAGAAATGTGACATTAATGTGAAGGTAGCTTGCAGCGAACAAGAATTTATTATCGCCTTTTTTACTAAAGCTACCGGTAGTAAACCCAGACAGTCCTTGCGCCTATAATTAGCGGATTTGCCGTTCAGACTCTTTTATCGCCAGCTCATTAATGCTGGCATCCCGTGTTTGCATTAGGCCCTGCTCATCAAATTCCCAGTGCTCATTGCCGTAGGCTCTAAACCACTGGCCACTGTCGTCGTGGTATTCGTATTGAAAGTGAACCGCAATCCGGTTATCCGAAAAAGTGAATAGCTGCTTTTTTAGTTTGTAATCGAGTTCTCGATTCCATTTTCGCGTTAATAACTGGGTGATGGCTTCGCGGCCTTGAACAAATTCGTTGCGGTTACGCCACTTAGAATCTTCGGTGTAGGCCAGTGCAATTTTCTCGGGGTCTTTACCATTCCACAAATCTTCGGCTCGCTGCACCTTCTCTATGGCAGTTTTTTCATCAAAAGGGGGTTTAAGGGCAGTGGTCATGGAGATCTCCGTTGTTGCTGAAATGCGGTTGTTGAAATTATGTAGTTGAAGCTATGTAGTTGAAATGATCCAGGCAAAGCTATGTAGATAAAAAATCATCGACTGCCGCTAAGCAGACAGATTTGTATACTTCTACGGCAAATATAGACCGATCTGTCTACTTCGTCAATACTTTATATCAAGCTGGAAATGGAATGACTGGTGACAGTTCCTAATAGCCCATATAAATCAGGAAGG
>JAJRPK010000457.1 GCA_024280785.1 Gammaproteobacteria bacterium | reverse complement strand
CCTAATTCTAATTGAAGTATCTGAATCAACGTGAGAGCGAGCACCGGTAATCCAAAGATTTGTCGAATATTTTTCGACTTTGATTTCAGCGTTGTTTTTAAGCGAGATTTCCTTGTCGCTGCGGTTGACATCAATCGCCTGATTACTGCTTTGGTTATTGAAGGAAAACTGAATAAGCTGATGGGTGTCGTCGTACTCCGTTGCGTAGCCTTCAATAATAACTCCGGCATTGCGCTGATAACTTAATGGTAAATTAAAGTCAGACAATGAATCATTTAGACTGGTATTAGCTATCAGTTTGCCACTATTCAGCAATATAACTCGGTCGGCCAGTCGCATCAATTCTTCGAGATTATGAGTGACATATAGAAAAGGGACCGAAATTTCCCGGTGTAAACTTTCTAGTAATAGCAATATTTCTTCGCGGCTATTTTCGTCCAGTGCGCTCAATGGTTCGTCGAACAATATAAGATGGGGAGAGGAGAGAACTGCGCGGGCAATAGCGACTCTCTGCGCTTCTCCACCCGATATCTGTTCAGGTAGTTTGTCTAAAAACGGATGAATTTTTAATTTTTCACTTATTTCATTCACAGTAAATTGTTGGTTTATTACTTGATTTGAAAAGTTTCGTTTTTTTGCATATTCAAGATTTTGTCGAACTGTCAAATGCTCAAATAAACTTGCCTTTTGGGTGACGTAAGCGATTCCGCGCTTGTGGATTGGAATGAAGGAAAAGTCTCGTTGTAGCCAGTAAGTGTCGTTAAAGCTGATGGAACTGCTATCTAGTGTATTTGTAAAGCCAGCAATAATATTAAGTAGAGTGCTTTTACCACAGCCGGATGGTCCAAAAATTGCGGTAATTCCACTCGTTGGGATGGCCGTTTTAACTTCGAGCTTAAAGTTATTAAAAGTGGCGGTAATATCAATGTCGAGCATGGCGGATCCTTAAATTGGCTCGGCGGTCTAGCGTGTAAATTAACAGTAAACTAGTAAATGAAACCATTAAAAGAGCTGCTGCAATGCGATGTGCGCGGCCAAATTCGAGAGATTCAACATGGTCATATAGCGCGATGCTAAGAACTTGTGTCTCACCAGGAATGTTGCCTCCAATCATTAAGACCACGCCGAATTCTCCCATAGTATGAGCAAAAGCAAGTGCCGCAGCGGCAATGGTTGCGCGGCGAGTCATCGGTAATATCACAGTAAAAAAACGATCGATAGGGCCTGCGCCTAATGACGCCGCCGTTAGAAGTGTTAATTGAGGTATGCGTTCGTAGCTGCTTTGCATGGGTTGTACGACAAAAGGCAAGGAGTAAATAATTGAGCCTATGACGAGCCCGCTAAAACTGAAGGCTAACTGCGAGCCAAAAATATTTAGCCATATATTTGCAAACCAGCTGTCCGGCGAGAATGCCAGCAACAAATAAAAACCTATTACCGTTGGGGGTAATATTAATGGCAATGCAATAAGTGTTTCGATAATAGGCTTGTAAGCTTGTTTTGAGCGCGCTAACCACCAAGCCAATGGCAGACCTATCAATAATAGTATAAACGTACTGACCGCAGCCAACTTAAGCGTGAGAAAGAGTGCTGTTAAATCGGCAGAGTCTAGGCCCATGGCAAGAGCGCGATCATTTTGTGAGCTGTTTTTTTATTAAGCATAGGGATTGAGGTGCAGTGTTAGGTTGATTTATAGCCACGGTTTATAATAAGCGTTTGGGCACTTTCGGATTGAATAAACTGCATAAAGCTCCGCGCGATTCGTTCAATGTTTGGTTTACGCTTAATGGGTTGAACTAAAACCATGGACTGGGTTATTTGTGGGTATAAGTCAGTAGCAATTTTGCAAAAATTAAAGCTTTTCATCCGTCTGTGATGCGCTTGAGTCATAGAAAGAAACGCGATATCAACATTTCCAGTGATTAAGAACTGTTGCGAATGAATAACGTTTTGTCCTTGAATAATTCGAAATGAAGAAAGGTTAGCGCCGTGCGATCTAATTTTAATAAGTAGTTCCTGAGCGGCTTTGCCGTAAGGAGCTACTTTTGGATTGGCCATGGCGATGGCTTGTTGTGACCTTTCGTTAAGCTTTGCTAGCTGATCTAACCGCCACTCAAGCTGGTCGAGGCTATTGATTTCGCAGTGTGGCAAGGCTGAATTTTCTTTTTCTTCTTTGCTAGGGTAAACGAGGGCTAATTGCCCGAGGGCGTATGTCTGTAGCGAGTCGGCAACAGCAACACCAATATTTACCAAGCGCTGGGGCCTTAATGTGTCGGCCGCAAAAAATATATCAAAGGGCGCACCATTGATTATTTGCGTGTACAGCGCGCCTGTCGAACCTTTCGCTACGCGAATATCTAATGATTCCGCCAACGCATGTTCGCTGTAAAACTTTTCGATGAGCAGGTCCAGCGTTGATTTAAAATTAGCAGCAACGGCAATTCGTAGTATTAATTTGTTCTCAGTAGGCGAATCTTGTGCGCTCACCATAGCCGACAGCAAGAAGAACCAACAAAAAATTGTAGCGCGTAGTGGTGTCAAAGATTGGGTGAGCAGAGTCATTTTATAAAGGCTTTAGCGAAATACGGGGCATGATAGTAGAACATTGGCCGATTTTAGTCGATTAAGGCTTTAACATTGATGAAAGAGCTTCAACCGTTATTGATAAAATTGAGTTCCATTCGTTATGGATCAAGTAGAGTTTCAACCGTTAAGGGGGGTGCGAGCAAAACACCAGATATCGCAGCTGACGGCTCCGGCATCTAGTAGAGATTTGGCGACAGCATTAGAGGTGGCGCAAGTGGTAACGACATCGTCGATGATGGCAATTCTCCTTCCATTAACTCGCGTTGTGGTGCCGAACGCTTGCTGAAGATTTAATTTTCGAGCGGAAAAGTTTAATCGTTGCTGTGAGGGCGTGTCAGTTTGTCGGGCACAGGCAGTTAACGCCAGTGGGATCCCGAGCTGACGAGCCACTGGCTTCGCAATTTCGGCGGCCTGATTAAACCCACGGATTTTCAATCGATTGATATGCAAAGGTACAGGGACCATAAGATCAATGTGGCGCTCAGGTTGGTTTGAGTAGCGAGAGCGAACGGCGTCAATAATGAGCTCAGCCATAGGGACACTGCAGGCGAGTTTGCCACCTTGTTTGAGTGTGTTTACAAGCTTGGCACTTAGCGGCGAATATCGTGAGGCAGCAATGCATCGGTCAAATGCAGGTGGATATCGGATGCAAGTAGCGCAGTGTAGCGCTCCATCGTTTAGAGAGACAAAGTTTGCGGTTTGCTTTTTTGCGTGGGGAGGTAATGGGGTATCTTCTATCGCTTCACTACATGTTGTTGTCGCCACTTGATGATCGAGCTCTACGCCGCACAGTAGGCACGATGAGCGTCGTCTTTGGTGGTCTGCGTTGATCAAGGTCAGGCAATGGTGGCAGAGTTGTGTTCGATGGTTGGCAGCTTGATCGCAAAGCGAACAAAGTGGCGGCAGCAGCGTGTTCAGCACCACTCTAAACGGTGCTGAAAATGGCCTGAATGAGCGAAGCCCTTTGTAAACCATATGCATCCTTGCTAGTTGACAGTGAGAGTAGAGAAGCTAATATAAGCGACTAAATTTACCCCACTGGCACGGTTTTGCATAGCATTTTGCAGGGTACGTTGCTGAATTATGGCTGAAAGCAGTGTGGGCCAACTTTTGTAAGCTAGGTTTTTTTATGAAGTCTGACGTTTCGAGCACTGTTTCTCCCTCGACATCTTCAATAAATGGTTCAATCCCGACCGAGCCAGCCATTCGGCACAATTGGACTCACAATGAGATAAAGGCATTTTTTACCATGCCTTTCAATGACTTACTCTTTACGGCACAGCAAATTCATCGATTGTATTTTGACCCAAATGAGGTCCAAGTCAGCACGTTATTGTCTATCAAGACAGGCGCCTGCCCAGAGGATTGCAAATATTGTCCTCAAAGTACGCGTTACGACACGGGTTTGGAGGTCGAGCAGTTAATGGAGGTAGAAAAAGTTCTTGCTGAGGCGCGTGCAGCTAAGGCGACAGGATCGACGCGATTTTGCATGGGTGCTGCTTGGCGATCGCCAAAAGATCGAGATATGCCCGTTGTTTTGGCGATGGTTAACGGTGTTAAGGAGCTAGGCTTAGAAACCTGTATGACATTAGGTATGCTCAAGCCTCATCAGGCTATAGCATTGTCGGAAGCAGGGCTTGACTATTACAACCATAATTTAGACACGTCGCCGGAATATTATGGCGACATCATTACCACTAGAACTTACCAAGATCGTTTGGATACGCTTCATCATGTTCGCGAGGCAGGAATAAACGTTTGTTCTGGTGGCATTGTCGGTATGGGCGAGTCATTGGATGATCGGGTTGGGCTGCTGCAGCAGTTGGCTAATATGCCCGAGCACCCCCAGAGTGTGCCTATTAATCGATTAGTCCGCGTTGAGGGTACTCCGTTAGCGGACCAAAATGATTTTGACAGTTTTGACTTTATCCGCACCATTGCCGTCGCGCGTATCTTGATGCCGCAATCGTATGTTCGTTTATCGGCAGGCCGTGAAACGATGAATGAAGAAATGCATGCATTGGTTTACTTCGCTGGAGCAAACTCTATTTTTTATGGCGAGAAACTGCTAACGACACCTAATCCGGCGGCAAATAAAGACCTTGAATTATTTAATCGTCTCGGTATTCGTGCAGAAGGTGGTCGTATTGAGCAAACACCTCCATCGCTTCAGAGTAGTCGTGCCGAGCGAATTTTCTATAATGCGGCAGCAAATTAGATCGATTAACCCAGCGTGATAGATAATATTTGGATGGAGTATTTTCCTCCCAACCTTGGATTAATTTTGAGTTGTTCGATTTCGGTTTTTAACGGAAAGTTGCGACGATGAAAGGTTGGATTTCACAGTTAGCGCCTGCACTTGGTCGCCGTCGTCGCGATGCCTTGTATCGAGAAAGGACTACTTTGGCTTCTCCACAAGGGGCGCAGGTCTGTCTTGACGGTATCGACTATCTTAATTTCTCTAGCAATGATTATTTGGGTTTGGCTAACGATCCCAGTGTGGTAGCTGCGTTTCAATCGGCTGCGGATCTCTATGGTGTTGGTGCGGGAGCATCGCACTTGGTTGTCGGCCATCATCGCGCTCATGCGATGTTGGAGGATGAGCTGGCTGATTTTTTAGGTCGTGATCGAGCTTTGCTGTTTTCTTCCGGGTACATGGCAAATTTGGGAGTGTTGACAGCGTTGCTCAGCAAGGGAGATTTTCTATATCAAGACAAATTGAATCATGCGTCGTTAATCGACGGGGGAATAGCAAGTGAAGCGAAACTCATTCGCTATCGCCATAACGATCTTAGCCATCTAGAGTTATTGTTAAAAAAACATTCAAAACTACATTCAAAACTACATTCAAAACTACATTCAAAACTACAGTCTTCCTCCGAGGACAAAACCTTGGCTAAAACTTTAGTCGCTGTCGATGGTGTTTTTAGTATGGATGGTGATATTGCGTCTTTGGATAAATTGGTGAGACTTGGTGAAAATTATGACGCGGCCTTAATGGTCGATGATGCCCATGGTTTTGGCGTGCTAGGTGATCGTGGTGCTGGCTGTTGTGATTATTTTGGCTTAGATCAAAATCAGGTACCTATTCTTATGGGGACACTTGGAAAGGCCTTGGGTGTTGCCGGTGCCTTTGTTGCAGGTAGCCACACACTCATAGAAACGCTAATTCAATTTTCGAGAACGTATATTTATACTACTGCATTACCACCTGCTTGTGCAGCGGCAGCCTTGCAGGCTCTGAGCCTTGTGCAACAGCAGCCAGAACGCCGACAGCACTTGAATGAATTGATTGTCCAGTTTCAGCAAGGACTAGCCGCCATAGGTTTTGAGCCTACAAACTCCATGACCGCGATACAGCCGTTAATTATCGGGTCAAGTGAACAGACCTTGGCGTTTAGTCAGTATTTAAACACGCAAGGTTTATATGTTGCTGCTATTCGTCCGCCCACTGTGGCAGTAGGCACGTCGCGGTTACGAATTACGTTATCGTCAGCCCATACATCGAGTCAAATTAATTGTTTGCTTAGCGCTTTAGATACAGGAAGAAAGGTAGTGGGATTGACATGAGCGTCAATCAAAAGGGAGTCGACGCTGATGAAATGCGCGACGATAATTTAAAGATAAAACACTTGAAGGCATATGGTCGTAACGCTACGGCTTTATTGTTAATTCATGGCTGGGGCGCAAGTAGTGAGGTCTGGCGGGAGTGTACCGATAGTTTTCGTCAGCACTTCGATGTTTACCTCGTTGATTTGCCTGGTCATGGGTTTAATGCGGATTATAGTTGTTCTACTTTAGAATCGTTTTTAACGGATTTAAATTATAAATTGTCGAAACTGCTACCTGACTCATTTTCTGTTTTGGGATGGTCGTTGGGAGGCATCGTTGCTTCGATTTTGGCACAACGGAATCCGTCAAAGGTTAAATCATTAATCACAGTGGCAACCAATCGTAATTTTGTTGTTACTGATGATTGGCTGTTGGCGATGACAAAAGATGCTTTTAAACAGTTTTCCAGTCAGCTAGTGCCTTCTATTTCAGATGGTGAAATAAAAAGAATACTTAATCGATTTTGTGCGCTGCAGACAATGGGCCCTATCTCGGCAGCGCAAGACCTTCGGCGGCTTAAAGGCATTGTCGCGAAATTATCGCCCTCAATAGATGGGTTGGAGCAGGGGATTTCTTGGTTGTCTAAAGTTAATCTCGATCACTATTGGCGATTGTTAGACATTCCTGTTCTTCATCAATTGGGTGCGTATGACCCTATTGTACCTAGCAGTGTCGGCGCGAAGATTATAGATTCTTACCCAAAGCACCAGTTAAAGATATTTGAACGATCGAGCCATCTCCCTTTTTTTTCTGAGCAAGAAAAATGGGTTGAAAATTGCATAGACTTTATTGCCGGTAAAGCAGATATAAGAAATAGCGAGGTGGTCAGGATAGACAAAAATGCCATAGCAAAATCGTTTTCTTTGGCGGCAAGTAGCTACGATGAGATAGCTAATTTTCAGCACGATATAAGTGAAAATTTGTTAGAGAGCTTGCCTGAGATCTCGGTTTTACGCATGTTGGATTTAGGTGCTGGAACGGGTTATACCTCGGCACCGTTGCAGCAAAAGTACCCTAATGCGGATATTATAGAAGTTGATCTGGCTGCGGGTATGTTGGAAGTATGTCGTGCGCGTAAACAATCTACAAGACAAGTTCAGGCCGATATGGAATGCTTGCCTTTTGCACCTGAATCTTTTGAATTAATCTACTCTAACCTGTCTATTCAGTGGTGTTCGGATTTCAATAGCTTGCTTAGA
This sequence comes from Gammaproteobacteria bacterium, assembly GCA_024280785.1. Lineage (GTDB taxonomy): Bacteria > Pseudomonadota > Gammaproteobacteria > Pseudomonadales > UBA7434 > UBA7434. Next base: position 3,721 of record JAJRPK010000457.1, on the reverse strand, counting down.
GGGGTTCGCGATAGTTTGGCTGAAGGAGGGGTGTTTGTATTTTCTACTTTGGTAGAAGGCTCTCTTTTAGAACTAAAACAGGCATGGTCACAGGTTGATGATGAAGTACGCGTTAATAGCTTTGAAGCGGAATCGAGTATTAAGAAAATCTGTTTGGCGTCTGGCTTGTCTTTGGAAACGTGGCAACTGGAAACGCGAGAGCAGCACTTTGATAACCTTGGTAGTTTGCTTCGTAGCGTGAAGGGTATCGGAGCACATAATATGAATTCTAATCGACCTAAAGGCTTGCTGGGAAAAAATAAGTATCGTCAGTTTATCAACGCCTACAATCATTTTAAAACGCCGCAAGGTGAAATGCCTTTAAGCTATCGTGTTCTATACGCGGTCTTGAGAAAGGGAACTGAGAAAGGGAACTGAGAAAGTAAATTGAGAAAAATTAAAGACGGGAAAAAAGCGCGCAATCAGCCTGCAGAAGTCTTATTTGTTACGGGGACAGATACCGATGTGGGAAAAACGGTGGTTTCCGTTGCATTGCTAAGAGCTCTGGCTGCCAACGGTTATAGTACCGCGGGGCTAAAGCCCGTAGCCGCGGGTGCCTATTATACTGATCAAGGGATGCGTAATGAAGACGCGCTGCAGCTACAGCAAGAGGCAACACAATTTAATGAATATGAAAAAGTAAATCCTTATTTATTTGAACAGGCTTTGGCTCCGCACGTGGCGGCGAACAATGAAGGCCAGATGATGGATAAAGATAAATGCGTAGAGCTGTGCCAGCCAATTTTGACCTCGAACGTAGATATTGTTGTGGTTGAGGGTGCGGGTGGTTGGTTGGTCCCATTAAACTATGATCACACGATGGCTGACCTTGCGGGTGCTATGAACGCGAGAGTGTTATTGGTGGTGGGAGTCAAGCTCGGTTGTATCAATCACGCATTGTTGACGGCAACAGCGATCTCTCAAAGCGGTTTGTCTTTAGTTGGGTGGGTCGCCAATCATCTGCACCCGGAAATGCGGGAGGCTGAAGCTACCGTAAAAGCTTTAAAAGAGCACTTGAAAGCACCGTTAATTGGTGAGTTGCCGTTTGTAGCGGGCCCGAGTTTATTGGGGCTAGAGAGCTATCTCGATATTCTTGCACTTAAGTTAGATCCTGCGGCACAGTTCTCAGATCAAGTTTAAAATATGTGGCAAAAACTAGCGAAATAGTCAATCATCTGCTTAAATTATATACAAGACGTAATTTTTTGGCTGGGACTATTTATCGTTAGTGATTACTATCCTATTTGTTTATAGCGGAATGTGAGAGTGCAATGCAATGGTTAGTGCTTCTTTGTTACAAACAGGTGTAGCGGGCGTACAAGCGGGGTTACAGCGCGCAGAACGTGCGGCGGCAGATATTGCCAGAGTTAGCATTGAATCCAGTGGGGATAATATTGCGGGCTCTAATGATGACATTATCGACATTGCCGAGTCGGCAGTCAGCTTGATTGAGGCAAAAAATCAAGTGCAAGCCTCTGCCAAAGTGATTAGCGTCGCCGATGAAATGTTGGGGACATTGTTAGACACTATAGCCTGAAAGCCTGATAGTTTAATAGCCTGATAGCTTAAAAGCCTATAGTGCTTGTACAGCGTAGAATCCGGTATCTAGAGTGGTGATTATTTTAGCGGGTCTTCGTTAAGTTTGGTGGGGGGTTGATGAATATATCGAGTTCGTCTACACAAGAAGTTCCTGTGTTAGCTGCCGCTAGTAGTACTCGTGTGCTACCAGATGGAGCCGAGCAGGCAGCAAGCAGAAACTTGATTCCCGCATTAAAGAATACCGAGTCTAACGCTCGATCGGGTGGCAGAACAGATAGGGATGCAGCGAACGAGCAGCAAAGCGCCGTTGGTGAGCCGGTTAGTGCTGAAGTTAAAAGTGAAGTTGGGGCTGTTAGCAACGAATCTGCGCGCGATTCTTCAGTGGCCACACAGAGTGCCGCTCAGCGAGCAAGATCCGGGGTTGCGGCTGAATCCGAGCTGACTTCGGCAAAGAGGCAAGTAATTTCTGAGCTAGCTGCCCGCGATAGAGAGGTTCGCGATCATGAAGCGGCCCATACCAATACGGGGGGGCGATTTACTGGCGCTTCATCATTTACCTACGAACGGGGTCCAAACGGTAGAAATTATGCCGTGGCGGGGGAAGTCTCCATTCAGGTGAGCTCATCAGCTATAGAAAGCCCGCAAGACGCTGTTGAAAGGGTGCAAGCAGTACGCCGAGCGGCCTGAGCGCCGGCCACACCTTCTGCCCAGGATAGGGCGGTGGCGTCTGCGGCAAGTGCGGTAGAATTACGCGCTCGTCAAGAAATTACTGCTGACAGCCTTAATTCAGAATCAGCGGTAGGGAATTTGCCAGAACCATTGAATAATAATAACTCTGCTAGTGAAGCAGTGAGCGATTCTTCTGCATCTGGTATAGAGGATGACAGTGGGGGCTCACAAGCACGGAGCGCACGACAATTCGAAACGGTTTCAGCTCTCGGCATCGATTTAAATGACCCTTCTCAAAGTCGAAAAGCTGTCGATATCATTATCTGATTCATATCAACTCCTGTGCCAATGCTTATTGAACTAATGTCTTTCCACCCAAAGAAAATGCATTATAGTAGTGGCTTCTCCTTCGAGACTTAATTGAGAGTCCGTGAAGAAGGGGAAAAGAATATGGAGCCGCTTTTTTGTTTAGGCAAGAATGTATGTATTTATTTATTTATTGGGGGGAGACTCATAGCGATGGATGAAGAAAGAAGGTTATCTGACGATGATAAAGCCCGAGTAGAGCACTATTTATCGTCACCTACTCATCTGGTCGAGCGCCAAGCGTTCAAACCATTGACGATGATGCTGGTATTAATAGCGGTTGTCGTAGGCTTAAGTTTGTTGAGTTTATTGATTTCCTGGTTGGTGCTGGATAGCTTGAGTTAAACAAATACTAAGCCAAGATTGTTGTTGTCCGCGTGCACAACTTTCATCGTATAGGTTTTTAGTTGCTTATGTTCATTGTTAGTCACTACACCTTTCAAATGCAGCTGAACTTCACTACCGAGTTCAACGGCACAAGGGCTTAGCGTGGTTAAAGCAATACCACCTTCAGAAATGTTTTTCGTGCAAATCATCTCGACGCCAAAACCGGGTAAGCGCAATGCGCCCTTTAATGCCACCTTGACTCGTCGATGGTGCCTGCTTTCGGAATTTGTTTTCAACTGTAAACCCTGACTACTCATTTTCTTGTCTAATTACCAGGTTGGTTTGTACTGGGTCAACGGGCAAAGCTCGTATAGATGTTTGCATTTAAGTAATAGTTTAAAGCTGATTGACCCATTGTATAGAGATTATTTAGTAAACAAATGTAAAAACTAGGTATTTCATAGGCTGAAATACTAGGCTAACCGGCGTTAAATGCGACACAATCATCAACTGTGAGAAGCATAGATAATATAGAGCCATTAACCGCTGTGAAATTGTACAGCTTTCCATCAGCTGCGTCTTGTTGTTCTAGGTGACGTGAGTCGTATTTAGAAGGTAAACAGCGGTAGCGGGTGCTGGTTGGTGTTGATTTTTGTCCTAGCCTACATGTCGCTGTAGTTGATTTTTTTGCGGTATGTATCCAATAAATTTGAAAGTTACAGGGAATGGAAGTTTGAGAATTGGTTATCTAGAGGATGAAGAATCCCAAGCAGAATTAGTT
>JAJRPK010000456.1 GCA_024280785.1 Gammaproteobacteria bacterium | reverse complement strand
CTGAAAGTCTACAGCGATTTCAGGCGCTGCACTCACAGTACAGTAATTAATTGAGGTAGAGATATGTACGCGTCACATTTTGGTTTTCGCGAACTCCCTTTTTGCTTAACGCCCGACACTCAGTTTTATCATGATTCGAAGTGGCATCGCGAGGCCGGTTTTATATTGGATATCTGTATTGAGCAGGGCGAGGGTTTTATCAAAATAGTAGGTGAGGTAGGCACGGGTAAAACAATGTTGTGCCGTCGGTTGTTGAGAAATTTACCAGAAAATTTTATTCCCGTCTTTATTCCCAATCCCTACTTAACCCCAGAGGGGCTGTTACACGCCATTGCTCATGAGCTAGGTCTTCTGGTAGACAATAATAATTCGCATATTGTGCTTAAAGCGGTTGAAGAAGAGTTGGTTCAACTTGCTATCCTTGGCCATAAAGTTATTTTGATTGTCGACGAGGCTCAGTCGATGCCGGCACAGACTTTAGAGGCCCTACGTTTGGTGACCAATTTAGAAACTGAAAAAATGAAACTGCTACAGGTCGTTTTATTTGGTCAGCCCGAACTCGATGTAATTTTAAAGCAGCCCGCTTTGCGGCAGTTGTTGCAGAGAATGACGTTTTCTTATCAGCTGCAGGCTTTAGATTTTTCTGCGACGCAAGAATATATTGCTCATCGGCTTCAATGTGCGGGCTACAACGGCAGCACAATTTTTGAGCCTAAAGCCGTGCAGGCAATTTTTCATGCTAGCGGCGGCGTTGCTCGTATTATCAATGTGCTAGCCCATAAATCATTGATGTGCGCCTTTGGAAAGCGAGTTAAAGAAGTTAATATGAGTTTTGTTCTGGCGGCTATTGATGACACTGAGGGATTGACTCGCCCCAAGACATTTTCAATTTGGTCTTTTAGGCGAGCAGCTGCGGTGGTTACTTTAGCGGTGCCAGCGCTGGCGCTGATGAATAACTTTCTACCGGCAGTCAGCTCGTGAGTTTGGTTGTGCAAATGGTCGAAGATCTCGATCGGTCTACATCAATAGTGGTGGAGACGGCCAAAACTAATGCGACGTTAGATGCGCAGGCATTGGGCACGGCAGAGACAGCGGAATTACCCCTATTTGCCGCAGCGGCTGAATTACAACGTCGGCAGCAACAACAGTTACGAACCCGCCGAATTTATTCGATATTAGCATTGTTGCTGCTTGCTGCTGTTATTGTGTACGTCGGCAATGGCCTGATGCAGAAGAAAAATGTTAGCCGTGGGGGTGACATTGTTGTTCATGGGCCAGCTTTGATTAAAGCGAAAGATATGCCTTTATCGACAGAAAGCGTGCAATCGCTTGCAATGAGGGAAGCAGAGTTTAGTCGGGGCAGTTCAGCGGACGGCAACACTGCGGCTGAGTTAGCTGTGGATTTCGCGCCAAAGACATACTCTAGCTTGGCTTCCGGCCTCACGCTAGTCGAGGGAAAAAAGATTAGGACAGAGCTTGTCTCAAGCGCAACTGATAAAATTGATTCAGTCGTTGTGGCCAACGATCAAAGCACAGAGCGAGCCTCAACTGCGAGTGAGCGAATTAATAGCGAAGATATTTTAGCGAGAAAAGAGGCTGTAGTAATTGCTGCAGTCGTTAAAACGGCGCGACCTCTTTCAGCGGCGGCGTTGGACAAACAAACTGTAAATAAAGCCAATCGTTTATTGGCATCGGGGTTAAATGACACTGCGATTAAGTGGTTGGTTGATCGCTTAGCGCAAAACTCTCGCCTTGTGAATAGTGCGGCGCTATATGCAAAATTATTAATTTCTGATAGCCAATTTGACGACGCGGCAAATATTATTCAGAAATATAAAACTGGCTCGTCTGAGAACTTACCGCTTGCGGATTCTAAGCGAGTTGGTGCTTTGACTACGGCCTTGGGTAAAACTGAGCTGATTTTTACTAAGTTAGATATTCGTCTCGCCATTGCTAAACAGCAATACGACCAAGCACTGCTACTTATAGATAATGCGGCGGTGCCGGTTCATCGTGATGCCGGTTTTTTGGAGTTGCGTGCTGCTATTTTTCAAGCACAAGAAAAATACGCTGATGCGATTTTAGCTTACGAAAAACTACTCGCGTTTAATTCGAATCGCTCGCAATGGTGGATGGGTTTGGCTGTGGCGATGGACGCCTCCGCCAAATTTTCTGGTGCGAAACAAGCTTACCAAAATGCCCTTGCTCTTGGTGGTTTGGAATCTTCTTTAGGACAGTATGCTAATGCCAGGATTGCGCAATTGTAGTTATTGCACAGTTGCGGTTATTGGGATACAGCTGTAATTGTATAGCTGTATAGAAGTAATTTTTGCTGTAGCTATATAGATTAGCTCTATAGATGACACACAACGAATGAACTATTAATGATGAACGATAATACTATTCAAGTCAGGACTCCAAGATGAGTGCGGCGCCGCAAAAAATTCGCATCGGTGATTTGCTGATACAGCACGATGTGATTACTCAAGCGCAGCTTGATTTTGCGCTGCAAGAACAAAAGCTTAGCGGCAGTAAACTGGGTCGCACTCTTATCGATTTAGCTTATGTCGAAGAAGATAAAATGCTCGGGCTATTGTCGGAGCAATTGGGAATCCCTTTTTTACGACTAAAAGAATTTCATTTTGACCCAAAAATAACGCAACGTCTTCCCGAGACGGCTGCTCGCCGATACCGTGCAATAGCATTAAGTGAAACGGACGGTGAGATGTTAGTGGGAATGGCGGATCCTACTGATATTTTTGGTTTTGACGATATCGTACAAACCTTGGGGCAGGGAATTACGCTGGCGGTTGTTCGCGAATCAGAGCTGCTTGAATCGCTTGATATGTTATATCGGCGCACGGATGAAATATTTAGTTTGGCCGAAGAGCTAAGTGATGAATTGGAAGAAAAAGCGTTTGATTTAGACGAGACCCTGGATTCAGATTTAGAAGATGCCCCGATCGTTCGTTTACTCCAATCAATTTTTGAAGACGCGGTGCAAGTAAAAGCGTCGGATATTCATATCGAACCCGATGAGCGCGTGCTGCGAATTCGTCAACGAGTCGATGGCGTTCTTCAAGAGCAAGTGATGAACGAAAAACGCATCGTTAGTGCACTCGTGTTGCGGCTGAAGTTGATGTGCGGACTTAACATTTCAGAAAAACGTTTGCCGCAAGATGGTCGTTTTACTATCAAGGTCAAGAACCATGTTATAGATGTGCGGATGTCGACCTTACCGACTCAACACGGCGAATCGGTAGTCATGCGATTACTCGATAATTCGGCCGGTAATCTCGATATTAGCAAAATTGGTATGCGTCCCAAAATGCAAGAGCGATTTGTTACTTCGCTCCATCAGCCGCACGGACTGATTTTGGTTACAGGGCCAACCGGCAGTGGTAAAACTACTACTCTGTATGGTGCTTTGACTGAGTTAAATAAAGCTGAAACAAAAATTATT
>JAJRPK010000455.1 GCA_024280785.1 Gammaproteobacteria bacterium | reverse complement strand
GGGCTACCTATCTACGCCAGACTTGAAAATAAGTTGGTGGCAAAAAAGCTCTAACCTCGTCTAAACTACCGAAATCCCCTGCGATCCCTTTGCCTTGGGTAGCTGTCGTCTGGTATCATCCGCGGCCGATTCTCAGGTATCGAGGTTCAAGCATGAATGATATAGCAGAATTAGGTGGGCGAAGCCTTCGACACAGGCAGGGTTCTGGAAATCTTGCTCATAGCGCCACAACCCTTTCAATCAGCCCGTTTCAATCAGCGATAGGTATGTAAAAGTATGAGCATTAATGATATTCCCGCCGGTAGTAATCTTCCCGATGAAATCAACGTCATCATCGAAATTCCAGCCAACAGCGAGCCGGTCAAGTACGAAGTAGATAAAGACACTGGCGCATTATTAGTTGACCGCTTTATGGCAACAGCCATGTTTTACCCTTGCAACTATGGCTACATCCCTAACACCTTGTCCGAAGATGGCGACCCACTCGATGTTTTAGTGCCAACACCTTATCCTTTGATTAACGGTGCGGTCATTAAATGCCGACCTGTCGGGGTCTTAAAAATGGAAGATGAGTCGGGTATCGACGCCAAGCTGATCGCTGTTCCCGTAGACAAACTCTCTGTCATATACCGAGACGTCAAAGAAGCCTCTGATTTATCACCCTTATTGCTTCAACAAATTGAGCATTTCTTTGAACATTACAAAGACCTGGAAAAAGGAAAATGGGTTAAAATTCAAGGCTGGGCTGATGCGGCAGAAGCAAAAGCGGAAATAGTTAAGGCTGTTGCCGCTGTAAAGTAGGCATCACTGCTAAAGCACTACATCAACGCAACGTCAATGCAATGTCACCGTAATGAATACAGCAAGTCATAAAAAAGGCCAGCATAATTGCTGGCCTTTTTTATGACTGACTATCCCAATTGATTCTTTCAATTCAAACAGTCATATGATCACCCTAAAAAGCTTACATTCTAACGCTTTTTACCGGCTTTCTTTTTCGCTGCTTTTTTCTTCACTACTTTCTTTTTAGGAGCTTTCTTTTTAACTACTTTTTTAACCGCTTTTTTCTTAGGAGCTGCTTTTTTCTTTACCACTTTCTTTTTAGCCGCTTTTTTAACAGCTTTCTTTTTCGCTACTTTTTTAGCAGCCTTTTTAACAACTTTCTTAGCCGCTTTTTTTGCTTTCTTAGGCTTTGGCTTAGCTGCTCTTTTCGGCATCGCTGCGAGCAAAGCTTTGTACAGTTTGCTACCTTTACCTATACTCTTATGCTTGGCAAAAGTGTCAACAGCCATTTTCCACGCAGCATCTTTTCCGTGAGCATTAATAGAATAGCTAGTACAAATAATTTTTCCATCGGCTTCTGATGCGATGCCAACTTGAAAGATGGGTGTTTTAGTACCGCTCTTTTCAGTTTTTACTAAATAACTAATGCCTCGAACCGTTCCGTTAGAGTTAAAGCAGCGCTCGGCTTTATTAGCCTGTTTAGCTTTAGCTTGTGCCGTAGATAGTTCATCATCACGCTTATTTGCAACATTTTCTATTTTCTTTTTAGCCGCCCCAATCAGACGCTTTCCGCCCTTCTTTAGGCTGAAGTATTCTTGAAATAATTTCGAATCTACCGTTCGGCGAACTCGATACCCGTAAAAAGCTTCATTATCTAAAAGTTTTACACTCACTATATTTCTCCACAGATGGTTTCTAAAATGACACAATTCAAATTTTTACAATCGATTAGAGCTTCCTGAATCAAGTGCCTACCTGACTACCCAACTCAACCTACCCAACCGAACCAACTAACCCAAGTACCTGCCTTAACCAGACTCCTAAACGGCGCCTTGATTTTAGCTAACGGCACCTGATTTTAGCTAATTGATTATTCTTTGCCCTCTACACACCTTACTCAACTCATCATACGCTTTACTTACCATACACTTTACTCTCCACAAAGTTATAGCTCTAACTATTACCTGCTGGAAAGACTGGGTTTTAACTATACAGAAAGTTCTATCAGCTTAGCCACGCGGCCTAGTAAAACCGTTTTTACACAATTTTTCCAGTGCATTTCGTCACTATCGCTAAAAAAAGCGAGGTATTTACTACGATAGGTGGCATTTTACCGATTAAGACTAGCCGTTAGCCTTCTATTTGCTGGTTCATCGTCAAAGCCGGTAGTAGATCCGTTAGCTTAGCAATGACTTTTGCGGGGACGCCGGCTACCGTTACATGTGGCGGGACAGACTCCAAAACAACGCTGCCAGCGCCAATTTTAGCTCCTTCACCGATGGTAATATTGCCGAGTATTTTAGCCCCGGAACTGATCATGACTCCCGACCCAACCTGTGGGTGCCGCTGCCCAGACTCATTTCCGGTTCCGCCCAATGTAACGCCATGCAATAAAGAAACGTTATTTCCCACCACTGCCGTTTCGCCAATCACTAACCCGGTCGCATGATCAATCATAATTCCTGAGCCAATTTTTGCGCCGGGGTGAATGTCTACATCGCACAACATGCTAACTTGATGCTGCATATACCGAGCCAACGATTTACGGTCGTGTTGCCAGAGATGATGAGAAAACCGTTGCGCCTGCATAGCTAAAAACCCTTTAAAAAATAAAAAGGGGCGGCAGTAATTGTCGCAAGCCGGATCACGCTCAAGGTAAGCGACAGCATCAGCCATTGCATATCCAGCAATTTCGGGGTTCTGATGCAATATATCAGCAAACACTTCTTTCAACATTAAGGCCGAAACTGTTGAGCCCCCGAGCTTAGTGGCAACATGAGACGCTAACGCAGTACCAAAATTGGAATGGCTGATAATACTTGCATGATAATAGCTCGCGAGCAGAGGCTCTCCCTCTGCCAGGCTTTCTGCCTGACTATATAGCTCTGGCCAAATATCGATTATTTTAGTCAACTACTCACCTCACCACCTTGATAAATTTTGTTCCCGCCCGGATTTAGTTTGCCTTGGCTAACTTTGTCGATTTTTCTCAAGGAACATCTGGCCACTAAGAAGCAGGAGCCCATCCATAAACCAAGAAGAATTTCTACTCTCAACATTATTAACGGTTATTGCTCATAGCAGCAGACGTAATTCAAAAAGATTTCTGCAAAGTTTTCTAAAACCGCTTCGCGCAATAATAATCCCGGCTCCGCCGCTAAGAACTCATAGAGTACCCGCTCCGATAGTTGCCGACTGTAACACTGACTGGTCGCTTTGTGGCTTAAATGCCATTTTTCTTCTGCCACCCCGGACAATCCCGTATAGGGGCGATAAAAACCACAGGCTGCTCCGGCTTCAATCCTGCTATCTAACCAGCTATGTAGCGGGCCGAACACGGCTTCTTCTTTTACTTCATCGGCGATTAGCTGAACTACATAATCAGAACTGACAGCCGCCCGATCATAAATATCGAGGTCCGTTCCCCAGTGATGACGAGAGCCTCCCGGTATTGCCGACCAACGAAGAATGGAAAAAACACGCTCTTTATCTTGCATCAACTTAATATCGAGCGTCTCGCCACGCGCTCCTAGTAACGGCCGAACACCTGTAACCTTTTCGTTCCATATGACTAACTGCCGATCAAAACTTCGATAACCGCTAGCAATAGCTAAATCAAATCCCTCGGCACTAGCTAAACGGCACAGCGCTTGCCAATCATCGATGATATCTTTATGTACCACAGCATGCTCTAGTGGAATTAGCGCATCAGAGGCTTTTCCTACTAGCTGATCAACAGACAACTCATCGCTCATTGCCATACCTTGAGACACTCCACGATTCACATTAGAACAAATTTTCTGCCAGTCGATCAAACCAGCACTTAGCTCGCTTCTTTATTGGCTGGCTATATTAGCTACCAATAATATCGGCATTTTCTCTCTCTTGAAAACAGGTAGAGACAGATTAGAAGCGAATTGCCATCAGAATAGCTTAGCTTAACTATTTTAACCCTGAAAAAATCAAGCCAAAAGCGTATAATTAGCCGTATTCAATTTCACTGATGATTTCTATTTCATCCTGATCCCCATACCTCTGTGACTAACTAAAGGGCAAACTCAATCCGTGAGCAATTCATCGTCGACCCATTCTTATGCCACTGCACTTTCTACCCCACTATGTGACCTTTTAGGCTGCAAGTATCCCATTATTCAAACTGCGATGGGCTACGTTGCCCATCCTGAACTTGTCGCCGCCACATGCAACGCGGGCGGCTTTGGCTTTTTAGCGGCGGTAACCATTCCACCCGCAGAGGTAGAAGCCGCTATTTTAGCCACAGCTGCTTTAACCAAGGAGCGTTTTGGCGTTAATTTTCATATGTTCACCCCCGGGGCTGACATAGTCGCCGAAGCCATCATCAAACATAAAGATAAAGTCGCTGCCGTCAGTTATGGACGCGGCCCCAATCCAGAGCTCATCGCTAAATTTAAAGAACACGGTATTGCCCTTGTTCCAACGGTTGGTAAAACCCAGCATGCCATCAAAGCTGTAAAAATGGGTGCTGATGCTATTGTCGTTCAAGGCGGCGAAGGCGGCGGACACACTGGCTCAGCCCCTACCAGTATCATCGTGCCGCAAACTGTAGACGCCGTCGATGTACCCGTTATCGCTGCAGGCGGCTTTAAAGACGGTCGCGGATTGGTTGCCGCACTGGCTTACGGAGCTGTAGGAATCGCCATGGGCACTCGTTTTTTGATGACAACCGATTGCCCCGTCGCCGAAATTTCCAAAGCGCGTTATGTCGAAGTCAATGATACCGACGACATAGCCGTCAGCTACGCACTCGACGGTATGCCTCTCAGATTAATTCACAACGAATTGCTCGACAAGCTCGAAGGGCGAGGCAAACTGTCGGCACTGGTTTTTGCCATGATCAACGGCTGGCAGTGTCGAAAAATTACAGGAATGTCAATTTTAGACTTGATGAAAAGTGCTTTGGTCTTTCGCAAGGACGGCCTATCGGCGACACAAACTATCATGTCTGCTAATGCCCCTGTGCTCTACACCAAAACCTGGGTGGATGGTAAACCTGACGATGGCGCTCTTCCTAGCGGCCAAATTGCCGCCGCCATTGACAAGTTACAAAGCTGCGAAGAGGTTATACTCGATATCATGGCTGAAGCGGATGAACGATTAGCCGCACTTCGATAAATACCACTGGGATAAGTGCCACTCGTTTCAACTTGAATATAAAACTATGACTCGCTTATGCCATATCGACGACATCGAAGAGGGCAAATCAAAAGGATTTGAACTCAACGAAGGCACCGTTTTTGCTGTGAATAAGGATGCCATTATCTATGTCTATAAAAACCGCTGCCCTCACCTTGGAGTTGAGCTCGACTGGCAAGAAGATCAGTTTTTAGATCCCGATGGCGCGCTCATTCAATGCTCTACCCATGGAGCCCTATTTTTAATCGAAGACGGAAGCTGCGTCAGCGGGCCCTGCATGGGCGACCAACTCATTGAAATCAATACCTTTATTAAAGACGATGTTGTTTTTATTAAACAGTAAAATCAGGCAGTAATATTGAGTAATTACATCTAACTACCCTACTTAACCGCAGCATTTAACACCTCATAAAATCGTGCCGCAAGTTGATCTTGCTCTTCCTTTGATTCAGCAGCCGTCAGTGTTAGCCATTCAACTTCCAGTTCTTGCAATTGTTGTTCAATTTCCTTATCACTACTTTGACCCAAACCTTGCTCGGAAAACTGTCTTATTTGATACTCCATACGCAGGGCTTTGTAGAGTTTCGGCGTTTCGCTATCGGTCAGAATATCCAAACGAATACAGAGCAATTGGCGGTCTAGTGTTGCTTGGCTAAAATCAGGGCGGCTACCATTTTTAAGATGGTGTATGGCCTTTTCATAACGTCGATTGATTTTTTTAAAGCCAGTTTTGTTACTGCTATGCCCGACATTATCTGAGTCAGTTTGATTCCATAGTTGTTGCAATTCTTCTGCTTCACTAGCATCCACATCATCCATACCGCCCACATCATCCACACCACCAGTAAGCAAAGCTTCCAGGCGGTCACATATCGCCGCCCTGCCACGCAACGTATCAAACTCTCCTTGTATTTTTTTCTGTTCCCATCGCTGCTCTTGAAAATCGTATGCATCACAAGCTTTGGCAAACTCTTTTTGCAACTTCGGTAACTGTTTTTCCGGTACTGCACCTTCTGTCTCGACCAAGCTCTTAAACTCAGCTTGCAACTGTTCGAAAGAATAGGAAGGTTGAGTAGAATCTGATTTTTTCAATCCGGGCTCTAACGAACTATCACTTTGCTGGGTCAATTGACGAACTGACTGAATGATGTCTTTGGCCCGATCAAACAACTTAAAGCTGTCATTGCGATTTTTCTGCTGTATGGAGCGATGGCTCTGATAGATATCGTCACCCGCACGCTTGAATTGCTGCCACATGCTTTGCTCGTCTTCGCGAGAGCACAAACCGGTTTGCTTCCATCCCGCCTGTAATAACTTCAGCTGGTGTAAAACGTGCTGACTGACATCCTGGCCAGCCAAAGCTTGCGCCCTGTCAATTAGCCCTTGCTTTTTGGCCTTGCTAGCCTCGTATTCAACGGCTAACTTGTCATCTATCGCCTTTACCGCCAAGCTGAACCGTTCTGTTAAATCACGTTCTATTTTCCGATCTACCGGCCGAATATGCTGAGTATCCCGCTGAGCCTCGAACACTGCCCGTGCAATCTTTTTCCACTGATCAACGCTGTCGAGAGAATCCCAAGATGTAGCTTCAAACAACTGCTCTAGCGATTGACAAATGGCCGTTCTTTTTTCAGCGTTAGCATTTCGTTGATCACTTTGCTGCTTAAACCAAATAGCACAAGGCTCGTAGGCTTGATCTCCCGCTAACTTAAACCGCTGCCACAGATCTTCTGTGCCGTCGGTATACCCCAGCAGCCGCCACTCATCTTGTAGCTGTTTAATCGCACGAGCTTTTTGCACGGGAGGTGTTTTTTTACCTCGCGTCCCTAAAGCTAGATCTAGATCAGACTCAAGCGTTCCACCCCCCTCGATCAACCCCTCCATTTGCTCACATAACGACAGCAATTTTGGTTCCGTAGCAAACCGCTTCCAATCACCCAGTTCTGCCAGCTGTTCTTTCACTTTCTCTAAACGCTGAAGTAGAAGTGTTGTCGTTTTCTCATCGGGTAATCGTTCGAGTGCGGAATACAGGCTGCTGTACAGTCCTGCAGCGCGCTTAAGTTCACCCCTTCTAATAACACCCTGCAGCTTATTAATTCGGCTATGTAATTTCTCGCCCCGTTCATGCCGCTCTTTTTCTCTTTTATTCCGCGCCTGAGCTTCACGTTCGTTTATCTCTAGCAGACGACCGAAAAATACAGGCACTGATTTATTCTTAGGCCAATCAAGAATATTTATAAATGGCTCTATCAGCACTACCTGCTTACTACTCATCGTTTCGCTTGCTAAATCGTGTGTAAAAAAATCGCCTTCGGTAAGGAAACGAACGGCTGTTAATGTACGAGAGATTAAATGATGCAGATCCTGATGCTTTTTTATCAACCCGACTTGCGGCTTCAATTTTTTTATCGATTCAAGCCAACATTGTTCACCCGCCAAAAAAGATACTTCGACTTTTTCAATCCAGATGGGTAATTCGGACAGATCAACCGAAACAAGTTCCTCTAGAGTCGATAAATATTCAACACAAATGCGCTGTTGATCGGCTTCGGCGCCAAGCAAACCCTTACGTTGTGCAATACGGTGTTGAGTCTCATCTCTTGCTGCAACATAGCGAGCTTGAATATCTTTGTCGATACTCAAATCAAGCGCCTGATTTTCACCATCGCTCAATGCTTGCCAGCGCTGCTCTAACAAATCGAACTTAGCCGCGTATTGAGGAAACCATGCCGCTTTAGCTTGCGATTGCATAGCATCAGACAATTGCATTGCCAATTTTAAATGTGCTATCTCTAGCTGCTTACGTTTTTTATATTCATCAAGCTTAAGCTTTAATATTTTTGCCGCTGATTTATCCCGTTTTTTAATTTCGCGCCAAGCATGATCAATAGATGCTTCCGTCTTTAGCTGACTAGCGGATTCACATCTTGAATCGGTATATTCACTTTGCAAACAAATCGACAGAAATGATTCTTCATGGAGATTAGTATCCGAATTAGCAACAAGATATTTTATCGCTAATTCGCGCAATCCGGCTTGAGATGAAAGGGCTGCCATCGATTGAAGAAAGGAATATGGCAGCGATGAAGAGGCTTTTAACAACTCCACTACAGAAAAGCCGGTGGGCAATGCAGCTTCTAAGGGGTTAGCATTCAATACAGAAAATCGTTCGATGCAAAGGCGTTTGATTTTTTTATCGGCAACCGCTTCAAAAATATCCATCAAATCCATTGAGTGAATGATTTTATTAACGCTACTGGTTTGGACGTCGTTATCCGTGTCGCCCTGTGCCAATTCTTTCAAGGCCGATCGGTCCGCCTCACGATCAGGATTTAATCGCGCAACGGCCGCTAAGCGTTTTGTCGCCGATGAACTTTTCCATTTAGGTTTTAACTTAAACAACATTATTCCAGAGTTCTATCCCAACTAAATATCTACTTCTCACCATCAGAGAGCTCAGCTAAAAGTCAATGAGCTATTCGTTGAGCGAAGTGCCTCGAGATAGAATAAACCTTTGCGCATCGACATCACCCATAGCGTCTGTATTCTTAAGATCGACGATATATATAGACCGCATTTTATCGTCAAGTACAAATAATTTTCCTATATTTGAATCGAGCGCCATACTATCTGCTGAAACAAAAACGTTAGCCCCGTTGGGCAATATAGGGCTGGTAATGTCACCTTCAAGCATGCCCGAGCCAACACCTCCATTTTCCACTAACAACGCAGAAAATACAGCTGACCTTGCCTTATCAAGCAATAACACACGGTACTCACCCGCGATAGAATCAT